>WTAE01000246.1 GCA_013139765.1 Sulfurovum sp. | reverse complement strand
TCTTTGACAAATCCAAAAGTTACGATATCTTTCGTAAACCCAGGATATGTTACGTTTTTCAACGCTTCTAATACATTTTCTTGTGTCATATTGATTCCTAATAATTTAGTTATGTAAGAGTTATACCACCAATATCTTAAATTAGATTGAAATTCAGGCTATTTTCTTTAAATCGGAGTAAAAAGGTCTGATTAATAATGAATGAAGCATCTTAGATGTATAATTCGTTACTATTTGATACACAAAACATTATAATGATAGGAGTGCCTTATGTCTGATATAACTTTAGTACTTCTTGCTGCGGGAAACTCTACCCGATTCACCTCAGATGTGAAGAAACAGTGGCTTATGACGGGCGATACGCCTATTTGGTTACATGTTGCAGAACATTTTTCTAAAGTTGAAACATTTGATAACATTATAATTGTATCTTCTGCTACCGAACTTAACTATATGAAACACTTTGCCTCTTACACCTATGTTGAGGGAGGAGAGAGTAGACAAGCTTCTTTGAAAAATGCCTTAGCGCGTGTCAAAACTAGCCATGTACTGGTTTCCGATGTTGCAAGATGTTGTGTACCAGAGTCAATGATACACAGAATCATTGCAGAAAAAGAGACCGCATCTTGTGTGGTACCTACCTTGGCTGTAACCGATACGATGTATTTAAATGACGCACCTATAGACAGAGAACAGGCACGTATTATTCAAACCCCTCAACTCTCTGTTACTACTTTACTCAAAAAAGCATTACAAAGTGAAACACTTTTTACAGATGACTCTTCAGCCATTGCCTCTTTAGGTGAAAAAGTACATTTTGTACAAGGTTCCTCTTTGGCGCATAAGCTGACAACACTTGAAGACTTACAAAAAGTAACGTGTCTTAAAGCACCAAGCCAACAAACTTTAACAGGTTTTGGCATAGACACCCACCCTTTTGAAACAGACAAAAAGATGTTTTTGTGTGGTGTAGAGATAGACGTTGATTATGGCTTTAAAGCGCATAGCGACGGCGATGTTGCCATCCACGCCGTGATAGATGCACTTTTAGGTGCTGCGGGCATGGGTGACATTGGCGAACTATACCCAGACACGGACCATACGTATGCAGGAGCAGACTCAAAAGTACTCCTGAGGGACACTGTAAAACGTATTAAGTCTTTTGGATTTTGCATTGGAAACATTGACATGACCATTGTGGCAGAAAGCCCTAAAATAAACCCGTATAAAACAGCCATGCGAGAAACGCTAGCAGAGATACTTGAAATACGTAAAAACTTTGTCAACATCAAAGCCACCACATCTGAAAAACTTGGATTTGTTGGACGTAATGAAGGTGTCACTGTACATGCTGTAGCAAATTTAACTTATTTGAATTGGAAAACATTATGAAAATAATCATTGTAGAAAATGAAATTTATTTGGCGCAAAGTATTGCCTCCAAACTTCACGAACACGGCTACGATACAGAGATATTCTCTTCTGTAAAAGAAGCCATGACTAGCCAAGGAGATGTCTACTTACTCTCTACGAATATGCCTGGACAAAACCCTGCTCCGCTCATCACGGCATGCAAAAATAAAATCATCATCTTAATGGTGAATTACATCAATAATGACACCGTTGGGGAACCTTTGAAACTGGGAGCGAAAGATTATATTGTGAAACCATTTATGCTTGAAGACCTCATGCGTAAAATAGAACACTATAACGAATACCAAGCACTCAAACAACAAACACAACTCTACAAAGAGTACATGGACAACCTTCTAGTGGACATCGAAACAGACTTTGACCATACAGAAATCAACACGCCTCTTGTTATTGAAACAAACTACCAGCGTTTGGTAGATAAAATTGTGTTTGCCTATGCACAAAGTAGCGATACTTCACTAAGCTTTATCCCATTATCGGACAAAACATGGAAAGACAAAATAGAAAAATCTTCTCCCTCTTCACTGCTGTACATTACCGAGTTACAACTGCTTAAAAAAGCAGATAAAGAGGCACTTTTAGAGATTTTAACCACACAAGATTTTATTCTTTGTAGTACCATCAACTTAGAGTCTGACTTTCAGACCATTACACTAAACACCGACTCTAAACTGTATGATCAAAATGAAGTACTGACGATTGATGATTATGTCAAGTTTATTGTCAACTCTTTCCAATACAAATTCCCTGACACTGAACTTTCCAAAAAGCTTGGAATTTCTAGAAAATCACTTTGGGAAAAAAGAAAAAAATATGGATTATTTAAGAAAAAATAATCTTTTTATTTACAAGAAGGAACACAGATGTCAACACGTAAATCACTCCACATAGACACAGAAGCCCTCTCCACTTTGGCGCTTGTTAAAGCAGGACTCATTTCCCCTGTAGACAAACTAATGAATGCCAAAGAAGCAGAAGAAGTAAACGCCACCCAAATGTATAAAGGTGTGCCTTTTCCTTTTTCATTTATATTGGCACCTGTAGGTAACAAAAATCACAAAACCCTCTCTACTGTTGTAAAAGGTGAAGTCATAGACCTCATAACGGAAGGTGCTAAAGTAGGTGAGCTCACCGTAGATGAAACTTTTGAAATTGACCCAAAAGCACGTTTGACTCACATTTACGGAACTTCAGACATATCTCACCCTGGTGTCAAAAATACTATGGATAGATTGGGGACTATCTCTGTATCTGGAGATTACCATGTGGACTATCCACTCATTGAAGACAACATCAACCGCATTCAAAATATGATTACCAAAACAGGTGCAAAGTTTGTCTCTTCTCTTATGTTAGCCGCCAATCCACTCAACCGCGCACATGAACGTATGATCCGTCAAGCTGTGTCTGACTCTGACTTACTCATCATCTTTTTACGTAAACCATTTACCTCTGAGGGTTTACGTTATGACATTCGTTACAATGCTTTGTCTACCTATGTAGATAACTTTTTACCACGTAACAAAGTACTCATTGTACCTTTTGAAAACTCATACATTTTTGCAGGATACAATGAACTCATTTTAGATGCACTTTTGGCAAAGAACCATGGCTGTCATCAATTGGTTGTAGGTAAAAACCATGGTGGTTTAGGGCTTTATTATGACAAAAACAGACTCAACTCAGTTTTTGACCATTTTAAAGACATCAACATCAACATTAAAACCGTAGATGAATACGTCTACTGTGATACATGTAAAACCCTTGTAGGTATACAAACCTGTCCGCATGGACAACACCACCATGTACATTACCATTCAGCCTCTATTATGAAACTTTTACAAGCAGGTATGATGCCCCCACCGATTTTGGTAAGAAAAGAAGTCTCTGCCAATATCTTAGCCTCTCTATTTCCTGATCGTTTTTCGAATCTCCAAGAGTTGTATTATGACCTTATGCCAGGTTCGGGACTACTTGAACAACAAAGTGAAGAGCAGTTTTACATGAAACTTGCACAACTTTACCAAACTTCATCACTCACATAAAAAATAGGAACAGATATGACAGCACAAAAACTTTTTTTAACCTTTGGTGGTGCAGGACTTAGTCCTAAAGCACCAGGTACAGTCGGAACACTGGCTTCACTTCCAGTGGGACTTGCTATCCTTTACTACCTAGGCATGGAGACACTTTTTATGGTGACACTTGCCATTACCATTATAGGTATCTTTGAGATAAATAAGTATGAAAAAGACACAGGCACCCATGACCAACAACACATTGTCATTGATGAAGCTGCCGGTATGTGGCTTGCGCTGATGATTGCTTACGCTACAGCTATTACCATGCCTTACGCTTACGCAGAACTCTTAGCCATTGTTTTCTCTTTTGCAGCGTTTCGTCTCTTTGACATCTGGAAACCTTCCACCATTGGATGGATAGACAGAGAACTAAAAGGTGGTCTAGGGGTAATGTTAGATGATGTGATTGCAGGTATTGCGGGTGGATTGTTAAGTGTTGTGGCACTAATAGCCATAGAAAAGTTACTCCAAGCACTCTAGCCTTTGGCTAGTTTGTCTCTTTATTCTTCCTCTGGACATCCATAGATGAGACAACGTAAGTGCTCTTTATAAGCCTTATGGTCATAAGACTCTATCCTTGCAACACCCTCTTCAAAAGCTGCTTCTGCCACTGCTGATGCTACCCAGATAAGCGCTTCTTTATTGAAAGGTAAAGGGATGATATGCTCTTTCCCATACTCAATATGCTCATTATGATACGCCGCTTTCACAGTATAAGGCACAGGCTCTTTGGCAAGTGCTGCCAATGCTTTGGCTGCAGCCATTTTCATGCCTTCTGTAATTTTCTTAGCACGCACATCCAATGCACCCCTAAAGATAAAAGGAAAGCCCAAAACATTGTTTGTCTGGTTAGGATAATCCGAACGTCCGGTTGCTATAATGGCATCGTCTCTCACTGCTTTTATCTCTTCAGGAAGTATTTCAGGTGTAGGGTTGGCAAGCGCAAAGATGACGGGTTCAGCATTCATACTTAAAACCATCTCTTGACTCAAAGCACCTCCCACAGAAAGACCTAAAAACATATCTGCACCCACCATGGCTTCTGCCAGTGTAGACTCTTCTGTTTCAATGGCAAACTCAGATTTATACACATTTAAGTCTGTTCTTTCTGTACGGACGATCCCTTTAGAGTCACAAAGGATGATGTTCCCCACACCTAACTTTCTATACATTTTTGCACAAGAAATTCCAGCAGCCCCTGCCCCGTTAATCACAATTTTAATCTGATCTACTTTTTTACCTGTGAGATCCAAAACATTCATAAGCCCAGCTGTGGTAATGATGGCTGTACCATGTTGGTCATCATGAAAAACAGGAATATCCAAAGCTTCTTGCAAAATACGTTCTATCTCAAAACATCTTGGTGCAGAGATATCTTCTAAGTTAATGCCCCCAAAAGTAGGTGCAATGGCTTTACACGTAGAAACAATCTCTTCTACACTATGTACATCTAGTTCAATATCAAAAGCATCCACTTTGGCAAACTTTTTAAACAGTACAGCTTTACCTTCCATGACTGGTTTCGCAGCATACGGGCCAATGTCACCTAACCCCAAGACTGCCGTACCATCAGAGATGACCGCCACTAGATTTGAACGGTTGGTATATTCAAATGAGAGGTTTTCCTCTTTTTCTATTTCTAAACAGGGAATTGCAACACCGGGTGTATAGGCCAAAGAGAGTTCATATTGTGTATCACAAGGTTTGGTAAGGTCTATGGCAATTTTACCCTGCTTGTGGTACGCTAAAACATCTTCTTTTTTTATCTCTATCATAGTGTTCCTATTCCATTTTTTGCTTGTTTCTTTTTTGCTTTTTTAGTTCTTTGCTTTTCATTTTGGGATTTAAACGTGATAACTGCGCTTTGATTAGCATCTAGGAACATCAGTTTGTCCTCTTTTATGCTCCATGATTTTGTCTGCTTTAACGCTTTAAGAAAGTCAGTCTCAATATTTTCATCAGGACAAGCCATGCGTGTCATCGCAATGTGATCCACATCAAAGGAGAGTTGAGATTCATTTGCATTATACTTCCCTAAGATATCATTACATCCCGTTGCACCTTTAAACTCTCCATGGGCATCGAGTACAGGAGAAAAGAGCATATAGGTTTCTCTGTGCATATTTTCGGCATAAATATCTTCATCAAAAAGTTTGATAAGTTGCCAATAGGTTGTGCTAAATGTGGGGGAAATAGTTTGGATTTTTAGTGCTTCTTCAGAGGTATTTGTTTCTAAAGAAACATTAGTCTCAGCAAGGGAAATATGAGGAAGAAAGAGGAAAAAAAGTACAGAAAACACAGCCATGTGATGTCGCATAAGAACTCCTTGTTAAGTTATTATACATCAAATGGCTAAAATAATCTAGAAAAATTAAAAAAAGTTTCTATTCAAAATACTCTTCAATTATTTTAGGTAAAAGTCTCATTGTTTTTCTTGCTTTATCAATTTTAGGTTGAAAGACTTCCGCTGAGTGAGGATAAGCATCGATAAATTCATTGTAAATACCGACTTTATCTTCCATATGTGCTTCAAGTGCATCAAGTACAGATTGCATATTTTCTTTACTGGTAGCATACTTCATAAGAAGTTCAAACATACGTTTACGTGGGTGAATCGCCATTGAGTCACCCGCGACAAGTGCAATGTCTTTAATGTCCCAACGAGAAATATAAATCCCTGAAACATGGGGTGCAATAAGTTTTGCATACAGTGCTTCTGTATAAGAAGGGTAATCTTTTAAGTCTACCTCTTCATCTGCTGCACATTGACCATCTGGTCCAAAAGCGGGTGTTCCGTTAAAGTTTTGCTCTGCAAAGTTATCAAAGTCTTTTCTTAAATCTTTCATCTATTTATCTCCTATTAATACGGGTATCTCATCCACGTCAATTTTTGTATCAAACCATCGGTTTGCTAGTAACATCATTTTAGCCACAAAAAGTATTTGGTCGTCTAAAAATTCTGGTTTATCAAACAGTGCTTTGGAATCGTCGGCAAGACAATAGCCATACACTTTTCCATCTCTTACTTCAACAAAGTCCACTCGACCTTCTCTTGTAGCACAGTCATCAAGGCTTTCACAGTAATGCATCGCCTTTTGTCCAAACTCACGTTCAATCATCATCATATCTACTTTTGACTCACCTACATTTTGCATGGTGTAATCAAAGTTTTCATCGGTGATGTTTAAGGCAATAGCTGTGGCATTTTTATCATTGTGTTTCATGATTTTGTTAAAATACTTACGCATATAACCCGTTTGTGCATTGTGTCCTAAAATAGTACAGAGTTTTGTGTCTGGCTGAATTTCATGAGGTAACATTATTTATCTCCCTCTTCTAGCTTCTTATTTTCAAGTGCAACTCTTTCAACTTCTGCCTTCATAGCCAAAGCATTTGAGTGTAAGAACATTGCTTCTTCCTCTTCAACCATACAACGTGGACAAGTCTGTTCACCACCTTTGTAAGTAAAGTTGTTTCCACACTCGTTACAACGTTTAATATTAAAGGTTGCCAGCGTTCGTTGTGTAGGTTCAAAAAACTCTTTGATTTCAAAACCAGGTTGTAACTGTATGGCATCTGGTTCACAGACATCATGACAAAGACGACACTTCACACAAAGCATAGCATCAAAGTGAATAAGTGAAAACTTTCCATCTGAACTTAATGCACCTGTAGGACAAATACGGTAACAAATTTGACAATTGGTACAAGACTCATCTACAAATTTTTGTGATGTAAAGGTAATGTCCTCTTCTGCCAACACTTCAAAGGCATCAGGAACCCCAGCATGTTTGAGTGTGGTAAAGAGAATTTTACGTTTGTCTGGTAAATGTTTCTCTTTGATTTTTGCAATGGTAATACTGTCAAGTTGAAACGCTTTTAACTCATCTGCTTCTACGGCTTCATCAAAGGTCATTTTGTGTTTTACCACACCTTTAAGTGAAGCAGACCCTAAAAATGAACGTCTTGAATTTTCTTCATTATCTTCATCTTTTGCTTCTGATTCTTTTGAAACTTCAGAAGGTTTCGCTTTTTCCATGTTACTTTCTAAACGTTTGTCAGAAAAAGCGGAAAGTACAAAGTTTGCTTCGTCAATGCGTGCATCAATTTGCTCAAACAAAATACTTGTTTCATCATAAGAAGACATATCTAAAGTAATCACTTCATCAGAAGCCAAAGCCAAAGAGATAAGATGTTCAACTGATAACACAGAGATACAAGGCACGTTAAACTTTGGTGATATCAGCCTTATTTTAGAGTCTAAAAATGAAAAGAAAAACTCAGTGGTAGAAAACTCTGAAAGTGAAAAGGCTTCAGTAGGACAAACACCTACACAAGCCGCTGCTTCTACACCAGTTTTGTTTGCAAAAGAGGGTAAGTTATCTAGCAGCTGTATAGACTCTGGACAGGCATCTACACACTTGGTACAATCAGAAAACTTTGAAGTGGCTCTCACACAGGCAGAAACATTAAAGTGTAAAGACATGGCTACAGTGCATTCCCACAATAGTTAGTCACTTTTTCAGAGATATACTCAAAGTCTGACAAAATGAACTCTAAAGTAAGCTCTGCACCATCATGGTAAAGTGCTGTACGTGATTCACGTTTTGCATTAATTAGGAACATTGGTCCCCAGTTTAAGAGGTGTTCTTTTAAGAAAGCACGTTGGACTTGAAAGAGTTCACATAAAGAGTCTTTGTCATCTGCTGAAAATGCCTTAAGTGCCGCAACTGAGAGCATATACATAAACTCTAACTCCACACCAATATGGTCTGGACTCACAACCCTTGCTTTCTCTAATTGTACTTTAAAATCAAGTTCATTATACAAGTCAAGTATCTCATTATCTCCACCAGACTCTATCATTTGGTCATCTCTTGTGTAAAAAGATTCATACGGTACAAGGTGCATTAAAAAAAGGCTTGTAAAGTCTACATTTAAGTGCTCATCTACAAGCTCTTTACGTGAAAGTGTTGTACGTTTATCCCATGCTTTATAGTTAGGGAAGAGATCAAGCAATGCTTCATCTTTTTCAAGGGTATCTAAAAATTTGTCATCCACTTCTACAAGCATCAGTCTCGAAATCAATCCGTAAATAGCAATACGGTTTTGCAATTCTAATTTTAGTTCGTCCATTGTTAGTTCTTCCATCGGTAAGCTTCTTTCATAAATAGGTTTTTTAATAAACAGGTTTCTCTTGTTAAATATTTTGGCACTATACCACTTTCAAGATAAATAAGACTTAAAGAGAATATGTTATCTGGAAAATTGTATTGTGTAGGGATTAAACGTTCCCATCAAGATGATGGGAACAAAGTATATTACAACTATTTTGTAATATTGACTGCATACGCTTTGTCAGACAAAGGTACAGCAGGACGTTTAATGTGTTGAGGACGTCTGAGTGTATCCGTTTCATCAAGTGGACGTGTTAAATCGTCTCTCCATGCTTGGTATACTTTCATATTGTTCTCGTAATTCACGTAAATATCACCAATTTGGTCATCTTTACCTGCTAGCTCCACAACAACCTTTTGGTGCCATGCGTGGTTACCAGCAATTGGATCTGGATGTGAAGGTGCCACGGCATTTTGCCATGAACCTGAAAGTCCATCCCACCAAATGTTGTCAAGGTCTCTGTTGTACTCTTTAAACTGCCAAGAGTCTTTATGGTCATTCATACCTTCCACAATTCCTTGTGTCGGTTTAAGTGTACCAATTTTACCATCCATAGTCATGTCGTACAGTGGTGCACCTAGACCCATGATTCCTAATTTGTGTTCAAATCCTGGGATCTCAACAGCATTTTTAAGTTTCCATCTACCTGCGTGGTGTGAACAAGCCATAACACCTGGCATAGTAGCTTCAGTAGGTACAGCCATAGCGATGAAGTAACCTGAATCTAGTCCAGATACTGTATCGGTAATTGTTACTTTAACAGAGTCTCCACGTTTAATGCCAAGTTTCTCAGCATCTTTTGTGTAAATCCATACAGGGTTATGGTTTTGTGAAATCTCCATAAGGTGTTTAGAGTTCACTGAACGTGTATGAATATTGTATGGCAATCTAAATACTGTGTTCAATGCAAACTCATTGTCTTTTTGCATAAAGTCATGGTGAACTTGAGTAACAACGTGAGTCATTTTAACTCTATCTTCTTTTGTAGTTGGGTAGATAGGTATAGCATACTCTGGCCATTTCCAATCTTTAAACCACTCACAATAGAAGTCAAGCTTTTTAGTGAGTGTATGGAAACCTTGAACAAGTTCTCCATCTACTTCAACACCAATCGCTTTTTCTTTACCATGTGCATCTGTTGCCATTAAGACACCAAACTCATCTTTCACTACTTGACTTTCATCATATTCGTGACCGTGAGAGAAGTATGTAGAACCTTCTTTTTTAAGTGGTCTCTCTTGTGGTTTGAAGATATTATCTTCTTCTAACCATGTACCTGTATCTCTCATCATTTCGTAGTTAGGGTACTTAGACTCAGGATACTTCGCTTTTGCTGCTTTTCTAAGGTTAGGAAGTTTGTCAAATGCTGCTTGATACCACTCAGGGATCGTTACCGCTCTTGTTGGATCTTCTTTTGAAGCCCAGAACTTTCTAACACCTAAAGAACCATCAGGATCCACGTGATGTGTCATGATGTTTGCCCAGAATTCTACTTCTTCCCAAACTTCACCAAGACCTGCATGCATATGTGCTTCAAGTGTAGCTCTCGTTGGATCTTTTGGCTTCCAACCTGTTTTTTCTAGTGCAACTCTTAGTGCCGGGTTACGGAATGACAACCATCTTTTTGGCTCAGTTGCCTCAGAGTGTTGATCATGTCTTTCACCAGCAAGTCCCACAGGAAGAATAAAGTCACAATACCAGTTAGTCTCTGACCATGTAGGTGAAAGGTTAAATGACATTTCAATTTTATCTTCACGTTTAAGTGCTTCAATCCATCTAAATCCATCTGGGTTAATCCAAACTGGGTTATACATACGAGGAATCCAAACTGCCAATTTCTCAGGTACGTTTAGTCCTTTAGAATTCCATTTGTTTCTCCACTCATCATCAAGAAGTAAGTGAGGCATAATGTGTGACATTTCGTAAGATGAAAGTGGGTACTCAGGTGGCCAAGCAATCTCATTCCATACATCAACTTTTGGAGGTCTTGCACCAGCTTGCGCTGCTGCATCACCTTTACCGTTAACAGAAATAACATGCCAGTGGTGTAGTCCAACCCCACCTTTGTCTCCAGCCATAGCACCACGAAGTACAAATGGTAAGAATGCAGATCTAGCGATCATCCATCCACCTTTGTGTCCAATTGGTCCTGCTCTCCAGATGTATGTTGCAACTCTTGCACCTGCATCGATGAACATATCGTAAAGTTTTTCAACAATACGTTTTTCAATACGACACTCTTCAGCAACGAAGTCAAGTGTATAAGGAGAATACATTTCAGCAATCATCGTAATGAAATCTTCATAAGAATTTCCTACTGGAATTGACTTAATGTAGTTTTTGTCAAGAAGTACTTGAAGGTATTCTCTGTCTTTCATAAGTTGTTCCCAGTTTACCCAGTTCTTCACGAAGTTGTGGTTTACCAATGACTTACCATCAATACCTTTTTCGTTAAGAATTCTGTTTGCTAGGTAAAGGTACAGAGCTGTCTCTGTTCCTGGCCAACAAGGTACCCATAAGTCTGCCATACCAGCAGAGTTAGAAAGTCTTGGATCCATAACAACAAGTTTAGCACCTTTTTTACGTGCTTCAGCAATACGACCTGCTGCTTGTTGGAAGTAGTGACCTGCATCAGCCGCGTGAGATGACTGAAGGAAAATCAACTTGGCATTTGCCCAGTCTGGTGAGTTTCTATCATCATTTGTCCACTGAATAGTTCCTTGTCTCGCACCTGCAGAACAGATGTTTGTATGAGAATCATATCCATCTACACCCATTGAGTGTGGAATACGGTGACCAAAACCATTTTCATTTGGACGACCTACGTGGTACATGATTGATTTTTTAGAAATCTCATCACCTACTTTAAGTGTGTCGTGCATTTTCTTACCGATTTTAGCCATAGCCTCATCCCAAGATGTTCTTACCCATTTACCTTCACCTCTTTTAGAACCTGGAGCTCTCATAAGTGGGAAAGGTATTCTATCTGGATCGTACATTTGTGATTGTGCTGCATAACCTTTTGCACAGTTTCTACCACGAGATCCTGAGTGCAATGGGTTACCCATAAATTTCTTAACTGCCATCTTACCTGTAGCTTTGTACGTCGTAAGGTCAACCCATGCAGTTAAACCACATGATGCTTCACAGTTTGAACATGATGTTGGAACCAACATATATTCTGTTGCTTTAATTCCATCTGGATTCTCAGTAGAATAAACACCGTTTCTTCCAGTACCACCACGTTTCCAGTCTTGACCAGAAAGTTCTGTAAAGCTATCCCACTCTTCTAAAGGTGGGTAGAATGCAAGTGTTTTAGGTGTTGCAGTACACTTTGTGTCTGCCTCAGCAGGTGTTGCTACTACAGCTTCAAATACACCAGCAGCAAGTGTTGCACCTGCTACTGAGTACGCTGTACCTTTAAGGAAAGATCTTCTACTTTCGATAAAGTTTGTGTTGTCATT
>WTAE01000141.1 GCA_013139765.1 Sulfurovum sp. | reverse complement strand
GTTTTAATGAGTGCTGTACCACCAAGGCCACCTGCTGCACCAACAATGCCAACCATCACACCAATATCTCTAGAAAATCTTTGCGGAACCAATTGGAACACTGCCCCATTTGCCATACCGAGATTTGCCATGGTCAAGAAGAAAACCAAAATAACCATTGGGAAAGAGAGTTCCACAGTTGCATTCACGACCATCAGAAGTGCGACAATAGTAAAATGTATATACAGTGATTTCACCCCTCCAATTTTATCGGCAATGGCACCACCAATAGGACGTAAAACTGTCCCCGCAAAAATACACAAGGCACCAAAGTATCCTGCCATGACTTTTACATTGTCTTCTGTGAACCATGCCAAACCTAAAGTCTTCATCTCTTCAGGATAGGTATCTGTCAAGAATAGTTTTAAGAAGACACCAAAACCTACAAAACCACCAAAAGAGATGGCGTAAAAGAGGTTAAACCACCAAGTATCTTTGTCTTTAAGTAACTTTCCATAGTCTTTGAGCTTTTTAGGTCTTGCTTTATAGACATCAGCTGGTGCATCTTTTGCCAAGAGGAAATACGCAATAAACAATACAATTGCTAAACATCCAGCAACAAGAAAAACACTTGTCCAACCATAATGCTCAGCAATTTTTGGTGCAAAAAGAAACCCCATCACCACACCAAAATTTGCAGCACCTGCGATACCAAGTACTAAACCTTGTAATTTAGGTGGGTACCACTGCCCTGCTTGTGGGAGTGCAACCGCAAACGATGCACCAGCAAAACCCAAAAAGAAAGCCACAATGAGAAGTTGATTGTACGTAATCTCTGCGCCTAAAAAAGCCACATAAAATAAAGAGAGTATGACAATAAACTGTGAAGCCAATGCTGTTTTTTTAGCGCCAAACTTATCTACACTGAAACCTAGCACAATACGTAGCAGTGCACCTGTAAGTATAGGGAGTGAAAGTAAAGTCGCTTTTTGACTTGCAGTCATAATAAAACCTGCGTTTGCAAAGGATTCAATAATTTCTGCAGAGAGTGGGCCCAAAAGTGTCCAAATCATAAAACTCATATCAAAATACATAAATGCAGCGAAGAGTGTTGGAGCGTGTCCTTGTCCTTTGAGAGCCTTTAAACCTGCCATTGTTCATCCTTAAATAATATGTATATGGCGCGATTATACCTTAAAACTATAGCTAGCATAAGGTGGAGAGTGGTTCATTTTTAATCAATCATAAAAAAGCAACTTCACATCGGTGATAAAGCAGGGAAATGACCTCCAAACTTTCAAGTGGCTTATGCTTAAATGATTAATTTTTAAGCAAAAAAGTCACCTAAACTAATCTAAAAAAGATATAATATCTCCTAATTCACACAGAGAGAGTAACATAGATGACTATATTGGAAACAGCCCTAGAAGCCAGAAGTAAAAAGATCAATAAAGTAGAAACAACCAAAGCCCTCAAAGCGCCTATGGATGTTTATGCAAAACTTGAAGAGATTGCAGCCGCAGGCTATGAGGGTTTAGCCAAAGAGGACTCTGCTTACTTTTTAAAATGTTTTGGCCTTTTTGACAAAGGTGAAGACTTTATGCTTCGTGTGCGTATTCCAGCAGGTCAATGTACCCATGAACAGGCTGTGCGCATTGGTGAAGTGGCTAAAAAGTATGGGAATGACTACATTGATATTACCACGCGTATGCAAGTTGAACTACGTTTCCTACAAATAAAAGATATCGCCACAGTTTTAGCTGAACTAAGGGAAGTAGGCATTTCTACTTTTCAAACAGGTGTAGACAATCCACGTAACATTGTTACTGATCCTTTGGATGGCCTTGCTTATGACAACATCATTGAAACCAAACCGCTTATAGACTACATGCAAGCTATTTTTGGTGAAAATCCTGAGTGGATTTCTGCTTTACCTCGTAAGTTTAACACAGCCATTTTAGGTTCTCTCTCGAACTCTTGTAACATCTTTGGACATGACTGCTGTTTTGTCTTGGCACAAAAAGAAGGAAACTTTGGTTTTAACATTCACTTAGGTGCAAGGGTTGGTGTACAAGCATCAGATGCAAACCTTTTTGTGACCAGTGACGAAGTGCCTCTCTTTTTCAAGTCTCTACTGACAGTCTTTAAAAACTATGGGTACCGTGACAATAGAAACAAAAACCGCCTCATCTTTCTTATCAACGATGTAGGTATAGAAAACCTTATTGCTGCCATTCAAGAAGAAGCCAACGCTGATTTCCAAACAGCGGGTATAGATATGGTTCAATCACAATCCATCGCTTTAGGTAGCAATAAAGTTTTAGGTCGCAATGGCAACTATCACTATAAAATCATTGTACCTTCAGGGATTTTCTCTGGTTCAGACCTCATTGAGTCGGCAAATGTCGCAGAAGAATTTGGCACAGGTGATTTAAGATTTACCTATGATCAAAATGTCTATGTCACAAACATTGAACCTTCAAAAATTGAGACCTTTGAAAATGCAGAACTCATTAAAAAATATGCTGAATTTAACACCCTTTATTTTCAAGATATGATTGCTTGTGCAGGAACAGCAACTTGTACTTTTGGTGTCATTCCAAATAAACCTGACGCCATAGAGATGGCGCACTTCTTAAACTCAGAAGTAGCCATAGAAAACGCCAATGTACGGATGAACTGGTCTGCCTGTCCTAAAGGATGTGGTGTTCATGGTATAGCTGACATTGGTTTTGAAGGATGTAAGGCTAAAGACTCTGAAGGTAACCGTGTAGATGGTGTACATATCTTTCTAGGTGGTAAAATAACACGTAGAGCCGCAGAAGCACATACACTGCACAAAGCACTACCAATTACTGAAGCAAAACACCATGTGAAGTATCTGCTTAAAACGTATGCTGCACAGAAACACAGAGGTGAGACCTATGAAGCATTTGATGATAGATTTTTATCCCAAAACTATAGTTTTCAAGCCCTTGCATTTTTTACAAAGATAAACTATATACTTAATGACAAACTAAATTTAGATGTAAACTTTGAACTCGATGCTGAACCTAAAAGTTCTAAACGTGAAGAGTATGAGCTCTTTACTTTTGGACTTAAACTCTTTAAGCTACTTACAGGTGAAAAACGTTTTGAATCTGTCATAGGACTTGAAGCAACCAAAGTAAGACCTAGAAAAATAAAAAGAGATGAAGTATCGAAGCTAAACCCACAAGTACCCGCTAAACTTTCTGAGATTATTTACATGATGACACATGAAATAAAAAAAGAGAGAGCGGCTGTATTTTCTGAATTGCTTATGGCACTTAAAGAAGTATAATGGCTGTGGAACCTCTTACGAAAGACACCCCTCTTTCAGACTTTATCAACCACAAAACCAACACAGGTATGCAGTGTGGAAACTACAGCATTGACTTACCTGAACTAGGCGATGGTGAACAGTACCGATTTCACTTTGATGCCACAGCTTGTGTAGGCTGTCATTGCTGTGAAGTAGCCTGTAATGAACAAAATGCAAACCCAGATGACATCAAGTGGAGACGTGTGGGTGAAATGGAAATGGGTGAATTTCCAGACACGCTACAACTGTTTAACTCTATGTCTTGTAACCACTGTTTAGAACCAGAGTGTCTCATAGGATGTCCAACAGAGTCATACATCAAATTTGACAATGGAATTGTATGGCATGATGATCCTAGCTGTATTGGCTGTCAGTATTGTACATGGAACTGTCCCTATGAAGTCCCTACGTTTAACCAAGAACGTGGCATCGTCACCAAATGTCATATGTGTGCAGACAAACTTGAAGTGGGGCAAAGCCCTGCTTGTGTACAAGCCTGCCCTTCGAATGCCATAGAGATAGAAGTCTTTAACGTAAAAGAGTGGCTAGACGGTGATATGGAAAAAGTTGGTGTGGCACCGCATTTAGCAGACATAAACATCACAAAACCAACCACACGGTATACATTACCAGAGTTAAAAGAAGGTGAAGAACTACGCATAGCAGATGAACATTTACTCAAGCCTGCACACTCAGAACTGCCTTTGGTCTTTATGACGGTACTGACACAAGTCTCTTTGGGTGCATTTTTAGCACTCTTTTTAGGACAAGTTCTTTTTTCTTTAGGCTTTAATTTACCAGAACCAACATTCTTCATGGCACTTTTGGCATTTATACCTGGCGCAATTGGTTTACCACTTTCTGCCCTACACTTAGGCCGTCCTATCAAAGCCATGACTGCCATGAAAAACTGGCGAAACTCTTGGCTCTCACGTGAAGCCATTGCCTTAGGTGCATTTACAGGTTTGGCTTCGGTCGTTGCTGCCTTGTATTTTTTCAATATCAAAGGTTTAGGACTTATTATCCTTGAAGCCTTTACTTTGGCAATTGGTATATTCGGTATTTATGCACAGTCCATGATTTACCGCATTAAAGCACGTCCTTCATGGGATAGAAAATCAACCACGAAGAAGTTTTTTGGCTCTTCATACATCGGTTTTTTACTCATTGCTTCTGCCCTACTCATCGCCAATGGCACACAAGGTGTACTAGTACTTTTAGCCATTACACTTTTAGCCGGTATGGGACAAGCTTTGGTCATCATGGAAGAAATAATGTTTTACCGACACTTAGACAAAGAAGGTGCGCTTTATTATCAGTACAATAGAACTCGCATACTGCTTCAAGAACATTTTGCTATAGTAAAGAAGTTTAGGGTTTACTCTTTAGCCCTCTTTGCTTTGGCCTTACCCCTTTTAGCCATTGTCTTTACAGCCAGTGGTTTACTAAGCCTCGCGATAGTAACCTTAATCACTGCAACGGTAGGTGCTTTTGCATCCGAATTGGCAGGACGCTACCTCTTTTACAGAACCGTAGTACCTTTAGGTCTAGCAGGGAACTTCTTTGCTGGTAACCAAAGACATTAGAAAGGATCTATTATGGCATTTATCGAAAAAATAAAAAACTTTCTAGGTACAGACATTAAAGAAGACAAGTACGCTTTAGTAGACGACCCCATTTTTGGAAAAGTCTCCAAAGAACAAGCACCGGACAAATGGGTACGCTCTACCTGTGGGTACTGTGGTGTGGGTTGTGGGATGTACATTGGTGTCAAAAATGGTAAAGCCGTCTACTCAAAAGGTGACCCCCTGCACTCTGTAAACTTTGGAACACTCTGTCCAAAAGGACTTTCTGAACACAAAATGGTTTACGCAGATTCTCGTGTACAAGCTCCACTGATTCGTAAAAATGGTGAGCTAGAAGCAAGTACTTGGGAAGAGACTTTTAAACACACCTCTGACAAGTTTAAACAAATTCAAGCAGAACATGGGAAAGGTGCAGTAGCGGTCCTCTCTACAGGACAATTGCTCACCGAAGAATTTTATGCTTTAGGAAAGTTTGTACAACTTGGCCTTGAGACAAACAATTATGATGGTAACACCACACTTTGTATGGCTTCAGCCGTCATGGGATACAAACAAAGTTTTGGTTCAGATGGCCCTACAGGATGTTATGAAGACTTTGAAAAAGCTGATGTTATTTTACTTGTGGGTGCAAATATAGCAGACAACCACCCCATTTTAAAACTACATATTGCTAAAAATGAGTCTGTCACAGGAAAAAAGCCAACCATCATTGTGGTTGATCCTAGAAAGTCAAAAACAGCACAAATGGCAGACATATTTGTACCTCTTGCCCCACGTTCTGACTTGGCACTCATCAATGGACTTTGTTACATCATCATGGAGCAAGGTTGGGAAGATGAAGGCTTTATAAATGCCCGTACCAATGGTTATAGTGAATTTAAAAAGCACATTATGGCGAATTACCCACCTCAAGAAGTGGCACACATCACAGGTATTGATGTGAAAGAGCTTTACCATCTTGCTAAAGTGTATGCTACAGCAGAAGCAGCCATGTCAGCATGGACCATGGGTGTGAACCAAAGTAGCATTGGAACAGACACCGTTTCTGCCATTTGTAACCTTTCACTTATTACGGGGAACTTAGGAAGAGAAGGTGCTACACCTATGTCCATTACCGGACAATGTAATGCCATGGGAACAAGAGAGTTTGGATTTACCTCTTCCATACCAGGCTATAGAAACTACGCCTCAGCAAGTGATAGAAAAGCGTTTGCAGACATTATCTCTGTACCTGAAGAACTTATACCTACGGCACGTGGCTATGCCTATCCACAAATTATTGATGCCATTAACCGTGGTGAAATTAAAGCTTTATGGGTTGTTGCTACCAATCCTTTGGTCTCTTACCCTGACCAAAATGCCTTACGGTCTGCGTTAAAAAAGTTAGATATATTAGTGGTACAAGACTCTTTTATGTCAGACACTGCACAGATAGCCGATGTAGTTTTTGCCGCAGCTACCTGGTCTGAAAAAGAAGGCTGTTACACCAACTCCGAGAGACGATGTAACTATGCAAAAAAAGCTGTAGAACCTTTGGGTGACTCTAAGGCAGACTTAGACATTGTCTTAGAATTTTCATCTTATTTTGAAGAGAAACATGACTTACTTTTTAAAGACCTCAAAACACCAAGAGATGTCTTTAACGAAGTCAAAAGAGTCAGTGAAGGCCAGCTTTGTGACTACTCTGCCATGACCTACGAAAAGATAGAAAATCTTGGAGGTATACAGTGGCCGTGTAACGACACAGCTCCTGAAGGAACCAAACGTCTCTACTCAGAAGATATGGCGTGTAAAACAAGTGATGGAAAAGCAAACCTACTTCCACTTGACTGGAAACCACTGACAGAAATGGCTTGTGAAGGGCTCCCTCTCATACTTAACACAGGACGTACGGTAGAGCAGTTTCACACAAGAACAAAAACAGGTACCGTAGGTATTTTGGATGATTTAGCACCTGAGGCATGGGTCGACATTAACCCCAAAGATGCAGCAAAACTTCAAGTAGGCTCTGGAGACCGTATTGGTCTTTCAGGCACACGTGGAAAAGTGGAAGATGTCATTGTAAAAGTCTCCGAGACAGTAAGAGAAGGCAATGTCTTTGTACCTTTTCATTTCTCTGAACAACTGATTAACAACATTACCATTGCAGAGTTTGATCCAAAGTCTTTTGAACCTAACTATAAACAGTGTGCTGTACAATTACACTCAGAAGCTGTACCAGAAGGTATCGTCTATGAAGCGGCAGAGATTTCTGGGTATCTAGAAGGTGTCAAAGTCTATAAAGAAGAGTCTCTAAAAGAGGAAAAAACACTACACAAAGATTAAAAGTGTTTAGAGCAACACTTTTAAATCATTTAAATCAAATAAAAGTAGATTTTTACTCTTGCACTGCTCTAACTCATTAGAAAATCCAGACTTTGAAAAGAGTACATAGACATCTACTTTAAGTCCGGACTCTAGGGCTTTGGCTTTAAGTTTGGTGAGTTCATTTTTACACACTTTTCGCTCTTTGTATTTACACTCACCTAAAATGACTCGCTTATCTTGTGTGAGTGCTAAGATGTCAAACTCAGAATGCACATTCCAGTACGAACCAGACGTAAGTACAGGGGCATTACCTTCAAGACGTTCAAGAAGTAAGGCATCACAAAGTTGTTCATACACCAGTGACCGTAAACGCTCATAATGTCGTGTAAAATTTTCTAAAAACTTTTCACCTTTACCCAAAGCTAAATCTGTTCTATAGTAGGTCACAAAACCAAACCAAAAACGCATAAATGGCTGCACAAAACGTAATTTGTCTTGTATACGGTAGGTACGTTGTTCTTTTTTGAGTTTGTTTTTAGGGTGAATCCGTAAGGGAGATTCACGGGAGTATTCTATTTTTAAAACATTTAAAGCAACCAATTCATCTATAATCTTGAGCCCTGCACTCTCAGAAAGTCTTGCTTTTCTTAGCACAGAGTAGAGTTTTCCATCCCCACGTGCCACAGCAGTAAGCAATTCACGGTAAGGGGTTTCAATGACATATGAAGGAGAGACAAGGTTTTGGTATTTTACAAAATTATCTACGAAATTAGACTCCACCATGGAGAGTACATCATCAAAATAATCCAACTCTATATTGTCATCTAAGCCACCCAAAATTGAAAAATACTCTACAGCCTGTTCCAGTTCAAGGTAAGAAAAGTGTTGATAAAACGTTTTAAATGATGTTTTGATGAAATCCCTTTATCTCTTATGGGATAAGTTTAACATACTTTTATTTTAATTTATGGTATGATTAATTTTTAATCAGAAGAGAGCAACTCATGGAAACATTTTTCACCACCTCAGATAAGATTCAACATATCATCAAAAGTTTCAACCTTACAAAAACACTTTTTGTCTCGTCTATCATTATTGGGGAAGCATATACAGGGAAGAAAACGTTAGCACGTTACCTGTTCCCCGATGCCTTTTTAGTCTCAGGTGAGAACCAAGATGCCGTAGAAAAAGCACTAGAGAACCATGATGAACTTATTATTGCAGATTTTGAAAAACTCTCTAATCCTAGTCAACTTAATTTTGATAACAAACGTATTATTGCCACAGCCAATTATTTGGGAAATGCCTCACTCATTGATGACATATTTGCCTTTATCTACATGATGCCTGCACTCCAAGAACGTCCAGATGATGTGGAATATTTAAAAAAACTTTTTGTTGAAGAAGCTTGCAATACCCTCATGATAGAAAAGTCTAAAGTAAATATCTCTACCCTGCCTCTTAACTTAAGTATGAATAGTAAAAGTTTAAAAAAGTCACTTTATCTTGATTTGTTTAAATTGGCAATAGATAAAAAAGAGATTGAAGACATCATGTACAATTACCTCTATACGGCGCTTGACGGCAATGATGGGTATAGAAAATATTTGGGACTCTATGAAAGACCTCTAATACAAGCAGGTTTAGACAAGTTTGGTTCCCAACTTCAACTCTCACAAATTTTAGGTATCAATAGAAACACACTAAGAAAGAAAATTCATGAACACAACATCGATTAATTTTGAATCCTTCATAGAGTGGGACAACAATCCTTTTATACTCTTTTCAAATCTTGGTAAAATACTGTACTTGAACAATGCTGCAGAGATTCTGTTTGGGTATGTATCCCAAAAAGAACTTTATAACATTGCTATCGCTTATGCCACACAAGACTTTGGATATAGAAGTACCACACTCTCACTTACCTATGATACTTACACTTTTCATTCCATCACCGTTGGTTATGAAAGTGAAGACCAAATTTCGCTTCGCCTCTATAACACCCCACGATTACAAAGTCATCATAAACTTGAAACCAATAAATTTATCACTACCGATATTAATATTTTACTTGAAGCCAATATTGCACTCTTTAAAACTAAAAATACAAACCCACTTTCACTCTTAGTTGACCAAGATTTACCTGCATTTAAAATAGACCAAAATAATTTTTCTAAACTCTTAAGAAAAGT
>WTAE01000164.1 GCA_013139765.1 Sulfurovum sp. | reverse complement strand
GGGTTACAAGAACTCGCACCAATTTGCTCTGCCAATATAGTGATAAGCAATGTCTTCACACCCATACGGGCAGAAGCCAAAGAAGCTTCTATCCCTGCATGTCCACCACCAATGATTATGACTTCGTAATTCATTTTAAAACCTTTTACAAATCTATCGTAGGGTCGGTTTACCGACCATTTCACAAACAAGAGCATTTTGGTCGATAAATCGACCCTACACCCAATATATTTGTGTTATAATTATCGAATTATATCCAAAAAATGGAGTAGCATGTTTACAGGTCTTATCAGAGAAATTGCCACCGTCAAGTCTTATCAAAACAACATTCTTAGCATCAAGTCTACACACCCTGCCAAACTGGGTGACTCCATTGCCATTAATGGTGTGTGTCTGACTGTGATTAAAGTGAACAAAGATGGCTTTGATTTGGAACTTGCAGATGAGACACGCTCTATTATTGATGAGAGTAAAATCTCAGGTCAGGTACACTTAGAACCTGCCATGATGATGAACGATAGATTTGAAGGGCACATCGTGCAAGGACATGTCGATTGTGTGGGTACAGTCAGTAAAATCATTCCTAGAGAAAATGCCACAGATTTCATCATCAAGGTAGACAAAAAGTACATTGCACACATCATTCCCAAAGGTTCCATTACCATTGATGGCATTAGCCTCACCGTAAACGATGTAGGGGCAGATACCTTTAGACTCACTATCATCCCGCATACACTCAAAGAGACGTTGATGAAAAACTACAAAGTAGGCACAAAACTAAACATAGAAACGGATGTCTTTGCACGCTACATTGACCATATACTCTCTCACAGATCTGCTAAAAAATCAATGTCATGGGATGATGTGGACACTATGCAAATGACGTATTAGTGATTAAGTGTAATCATTATCTTTCATACTTCGTGCTGTAGGATTGCGCTCTTTTTTGAGTTCCATATCAATATACTCCAAACCCTCTAACATTTTTAACGAAGCAACCGTGGAGTAACGCATCATCTCTGCTCTATGCACAAAAATGTAAAAACCATTTTCATACAAACCCAAACGAATAGCAGCAGCTGTTGAGTACGTGGTTAAAATAGCATCATCTTGACAAAGCGCCCGTACATCTTCAAACCATTCTTTAGTCCAAAGCAAGGGGTTATGTACAGGAGAAAATGCATCTTGGTAGACCACATCTATCTTCGCTTTAATCTGAGGAATACTTTGACGCGCATCTCTTAGAAGTATCTCTATTTTAAACTGCTCATCTTCATACACTAAATCTCTTGAAAGCTTTTGGATTATCTCTTTGATATTCTCAAATTCAGGTGGAAAGTCAAAATCCCCCAAAGAGCGAACAAGCCCTTCATCAAATTCTGGGGAAATGATATGTACTTTAATTTTTAAATTATTTTTTTTAATGTAGTAGAGGGTGGCAAAGGTGTTATAACCCAAACCAAAACAGATGTCTAAAATAGTGAGTTTGTCTTTATGCGCATGGAGTGATAAAGCGGGTTTTACATGTTTTTCTAAACTCTCATGTAAAGCGCCGTCTTTGGTGGAGTGATAAGGTTCATCAAACTCTTTGGAGTAGAGTGTATGGCTACCATCTTCACAGAGCACAAGTTCTTTTTCTGCTCTTAATGTCTCATCATACATCAACTATTTATTTGCATCTTTAAGTTGTTTTTTTGTCATTTTTAACTTTTTATTGTCCATTTTACCAATACCTCTGTCAATGACATTTTGCGCAATCTCTTTTGCCTCATCCAATGAGTGCATTTTGTACGTTCCACACTGGTGCAAGTTTAGTTCAGGAATGTCTTTTTCAGACTTCACACCTAATACATCTTCCATAGATTCTTTCCAAGCTTTGGCAACTTTTTTTGCTTTAGGATTTCCAAGTAATGACATGTAAAATCCTGTACGACAACCCATAGGAGAAAGGTCAATAATCTCTACTTTTTTGTCATTTAAATGCTCTCTCATAAAGCCTGCAAAAAGGTGTTCAAGGGTATGAATACCTTTGGCAGATAACATCTCTTCATTTGGCACACAAAAACGTAAATCAAATACAGTAATGTCATCTCCACTTGGTGTTGACATTGTTTTTGCTACTCTTACTGCTGGTGCAATCATCTTTGTATGGTCTACGGTAAAACTGTCTAATAATGGCATGGAAATATCCTTGGTTTTTTTCAATTATAACGGAAAATTAGAAATTAGAAATTAGAAACTAGAAATTTCTTTTAAATTGGCTTTTTGACTTTCTACTTGACAATAAATTCTACAGCTCTAAGCGCAGTATCACAGACGTTATCTGTGCAAAGTGCCAAACTTTCCACAGTCCCATACCCACAAGTTACACCCACAGAAGCAACTTTTGCTGCTTTTGCTGCAAACATATCCATCTCAGTATCACCTATCATCCAAATATCTTTGCTCTCATTACTTAACTGTGCTAGCGCTTTTTCTATGGGTTCAGGGTGAGGTTTAGGGTTTTGCACATCTTCTCTACCAATGAGTACTTCAAAGTAAGACATCAATCCCATGTGTTCCAATAACTCTATGGAGTACTTCGCTGTTTTTGTCGTTACCACTCCCAAAGTAGCATGTTTACTCGCAAGCTCTACTGCTTCTCTTGCTTCATCAAGTAAAACCGTTTTGGCACAAGAGATTTCACGGTAATGCATTTTGTAGGCATGCACATAGTCTGCTACTATTGTCTCATCTACACCCAAGGTGACAAACATGACATCTAAAGGGTGACCTATTTCTGCTTTAATGAGACTCTCATGAGGGATATCTTTCTCAAAACTTTTAAACGCCACGCCAAAACTCTCTAAAATAGCTTCGGTGGAATCTATCAGCGTGCCATCTAGGTCAAACAGTATTATTTTTTTCATTTTTACTCACTTGTTGGTAATTTTGGTGCAGACGCTAAAAGTTTCTGCGTGTAAGCGTGTTGAGGATTATTCATCACCTCTTTAACACTTCCCTGTTCTACAATCTTTCCCTCTTTCATGACAGCCACTTCATCTGCTACCAAGTCAATAATAGAAAGATCATGGGTGATAAAGAGGTAGGACAAACCTGACTCTTTTTGTAGCTTTTTTAAGAGGCTAAGCACTTGTGCGCGTACCGAAACATCCAAAGCAGAAGTAGGTTCATCACAGATTATCAAATCAGGTTCCACTGCCAATGCCCGAGCAATACCAATACGCTGTCTCTGTCCTCCAGAAAATTCATGCGGATATCTTTCCATATAACTCACATCAAGGTCAACCTTCTCCAATAAAGCACAAATATAATCATCTTGCTCTTTTCTAGTCTGAGGGCCTACTTTCAAACTCTCCATCCCTTCTCGGATGATATTGCCTATCGTCATACGTGGGTTTAACGCAGAAAAAGGATCTTGGAATACCACTTGTATTTTACGTCGGTAAGGTTTGAGTCCGGTATTATTTAACCCTGTTAATTTCTGCCCATCAAAAGTGATCTCCCCTTCCCTGCATTCAACTAAAGAGAGGATAGCTTTTCCAATGGTACTTTTTCCAGAACCAGACTCCCCTACCAATGCCAAAGTTTTACCTCTAGCAATAGAAAAAGAAACCCCATCCACTGCTTTCACATAACCCACAGTTCTTTGGAAAAAACCTTTTTTAATAGGAAAATGCACTTTCACATTTTTCACTTCAAGTAAGGTTTCACTTTTACTGCTATCCCTCTCCTCTTTTAACGCACGCGCATCTTGCAATAACGCTTTCGTATAAGGGTGCTGTGGGTTTGTAAAGAAATGTTCACATAATGCCTCTTCAACAATCTCACCCTCTTTCATCACTGCAATTCGGTCTGCCATCTCTGCCACGACTGCCATGTCATGAGTAATGAATAAAATGGAAAGACCTCTTTGTTCTCTTATCTCTTTTAAGAGTGTCAAAATTTGTGCTTGAATGGTCACATCCAAGGCAGTGGTTGGTTCATCTGCTATGAGAAGTTCTGGCTCACAAGCCAAAGCCATCGCAATCATCACACGCTGTTTCTGCCCACCTGAGAGTTGATGTGGGTACCAGCCATAACGCTCTTCTGGTTCTTTGAGTGCCACCTCTTCAAAAAGAGCAATAACTTTGGCTTTCACTTCACCATTTTTTAACCCTAAGTGAATACGTAACACTTCAGCCACTTGTTCTCCCACAGTCATAACAGGATTCAGTGCAGACATGGGTTCTTGGAAGATCATCGCAATAGCTTTGCCCCGTACCTTTTGCATTTTATATTCGGGTAAAGTAAAAAGAGATTTTTCCTTAAGATGTATGTCTCCCGAAGTCACAGAAATGACTTCAGGTAAAAGCCGCATAATGGCCAAAGAAGTCAAAGATTTTCCAGAACCTGATTCCCCTACTAAAGCAAAGATTTCTCCTTTTTGAATGTCAAAAGAGATGTTTTGTAACAAAGGGTTCCCCTCAACCATCAAAGAGAGGTTTTCTACACTTAAAATAGGACTCATGTCTTATTCCTTGGGTCCAGAACTCTCTGTATACGGTCAGAGAAAAGGTTTGCTGCAAGTACCAAAATGAACATAAAGATAAAGGCAGAAAAGAGTGACCACCATACCATGGGTTCTCTTGCCATCTCCAGTCTTGCTTGGTTAATCATATTTCCCCAAGAGAACATCGTTGGGTCAACACCCACGCCAACGTAAGAGAGCACCGCTTCAGCCAAGACCAAACCTGAAAAGTCTAAGACAATAGAGATAAGAATGATGTGCATGAGATTTGGGATGATATGTCTTCTAATGATGGTCCATTTTCCTACACCAAAAGCTTTGGCAGCCGTCACAAATTCTACTTGTGAAATCTTGAGTGTTTCAGCACGTAGCAAGCGACAGAGTCCTGTCCATGAGGTAATACCCAGTATGACAATAAGAAAAACCAAACGTATGTCTGAACGCTCTAGTGTACTCTCAAACCATTGAGGATTGTTATCCATGAGGATTTGCATGGAAAGTACACCTGCTGCAATGAGCAAGACACCAGGGATGGAACTTAACGTGGTATAAAGGTACTGAATGACATCATCCACCCAACCACCTAAAAGTCCTGCAGAGACACCTAAGATGATAGCAACAGGTAACATGATGAGTGTCGTCAAAATACCAATGAGTACACCCGTACGGATGCTCTTCAAACTTTGATAAAGAACATCTCCGCCAACCTTGTCCGTACCTAACACATGATAGGAAAAAGAGAGCAGGTAAAGCCATGTAAAGGCCATGATTAACAGTGCTAAAGTGAGGTAAGCAATCTTCCATGGAAGTACACTCTCTTTAGCTGTTTGTTTTCGCCAAAAAAGATGTAAGGCAATCAGTAAAAACGCAAGGCCTGCACCCACAAGTAAAGCAAAAAGTGAGTCTTTCCAAAAATGATTATTCACAGAGACATGTTTGAGTGGTAAATTCACTTGTTGAGAGACGCCTTTTTTATCTAGCACAATAGACTTGGCATATTCATGCGTTGCAAACGGTGCGGAGTACGTACGTTCCGAGTTTTCAATGTTGTGTGTAAACATCAAGTCTAAAAGAGAAACCATCTCGCCTTGATACTGCAAACCTTGTTTACTCTCAGTCACATCCGCCACAAAACGTAAATGTACAGAGTCCAACAAAGTAAATAACAAGTAAAAAAGTAGCACGA
Organism: Sulfurovum sp.; assembly: GCA_013139765.1. GTDB lineage: Bacteria > Campylobacterota > Campylobacteria > Campylobacterales > Sulfurovaceae > Sulfurovum. The sequence continues at coordinate 3,338 of WTAE01000164.1, read as the reverse complement.
TGGCTGATGCCATTGCAATACCTGATTTAAAGATGGTATGCCATTGTTTTTTGACTTGTCCAGAACGAGAAATCACCCATCCCCAAGCAATGAGCGCCACAACCAAAAGCCACACCATAATGTCTGTCCATAAAAAAGTTAAAGTCATAGCTTTACCCTCGGATCAAATAGTGTGTATGAAATATCGGTTAAAATCAGCCCGATAATATAGAGTACAGAACCTAAAAATACCATGGCTTTAACAATAGCAAAATCTTGTGCATTAATCGCATCAATGGTGTAAGACCCCAAACCAGGAATTCCAAAAAATGACTCCATAATAAGGCTTCCCATAAAGAGTGTGGGTATCACTACAACCACCCCTGTTAAGATGGGTAACATACCATTGCGTAAGACGTGACCAAAAAGTACTTTGAGTTCAGAAAGTCCTTTGGCACGTGCTGTCCGTACATAGTCTTGGTTAATTTGCTCAAGAAAAATACTTCTGTACCAACGTACCCCAGAACCTATGCCAGCAAAGACCCCAATAAGTACGGGCAAAATGATGAACTTTATACCAGACCATCCCGCTTCATACCCTGAAATGGGTACCCAGTGCCACATCTTAGAAAAGAGCACTTGCCCTGCAATAATGTAAAAAAGTCCAGACACAGACATAATCATAACGGCCACAATCATCATACCAGTATCAAGTGCTGAACCTCTAAAAAGTACCAGTAAAAGTGCCAGTGAAATATTCGTAATAAGTGCAATCATAAAGGTAGGTAAGGCAATCGCCAAACTTGGTCCCATACGCTCTTTTATCTCTGTCCCTATGTCTCTGTTGGCATCTGAGTATCCAAAGTTAAAAGAGAAGAGTTTTAAAGACTCTTGTACAAAAAGTGTATCGGTGAGTTTGTCTATGCCTTCAGCTTTGTCATTCACAAAAAGTGCTTTGTCATAGCCCTTGTCTACTTTCCAAGCTTCTATCATTTGTGGGGTGACTTGTTTGGCACCCAGTTGTGCTCTTGCCATGTCATCTGGTGAGTTCACCATAAAAAAGAGTACAAAAGTAATGAGGTTCACCCCAATCAAAATAGGAATAGCATAAAGCATACGTTTGAAAATATAGCCAAACATTTATGAGACCTCCCGAATAACAGCTTTTTGTCTATTCTTATAAATTTTATGTAACAAAACCCCTGCCACTAACACAAAGAAGAAAAAGAATACCAAAGGTAAAAGTACTGGTTGGTTCCATTCTTTTTGTTTTTCTACTCTAAGTTTGGCATCAATACGTTTGTATTTTAAGGTATTGTTTGCCATGGCATTTGGGAGTACATTTTTAAACCAGGCATGTGAAAGTGCCAATGATTTTGGGTAAAACCCCCAAACCCAAGGGGCATCTTCTCTGGCTATTTTTAACATTTCATCTATTTTTTCTTTTCGTTCTTCTGTATTTTTCATGCTTTTTATTTCATCAAAAAGTGCATCAAATTTTGGATTTTGGTAATTCGAAGAGTTTATCCCTGCCCCATTGGTGTTCACTATCGCATTGCCACCATAAAGTAAAAAAAGAAAATTCTCGGGGTCTGGATAGTCAGCATTCCATCCCCATGAAAAAAGTTGTACTTTACCCTTTCTCACCTTGTGCTGAAAACGGTTATAGTCTGTTGAGCGAATCACTAACTGTATACCTAGCTTTGCAAACTGTTTACGTCGCCAGTCCATTAACGCTCTGTCATCTGGACCTGTGGCTGTGGCATCATAGTGTAACTTTAACTGTTTACCTGTCTTTTCTGAGATGCCATTGGGGTAGCCAGCTTCAGCCAAAAGTTTTTTAGCCTCTTGCAAAGACTTACGCACACGTTTACCCTCTTTCCAAGTATACACAAAGGGGTTGATCCCTTTTTCACCTTCTTCATAAGAGAAAATACCTGGAGGAATGGGGCCTTGCGCTGCGACACCACGTTCATTCATAAAAATTGAAATGTACTCTTCCTGATTTTGCACAATAGCAATGGCTTGACGTAACTTTTTTGCTTCGTCACTGTATCCACCCACCACTGGATCTTCCATGTTAAATGCCATATAAAAGATGGAGGGTTGTACAGAACCTTTAAGCACAATACCTTTTTGTGACATCTCACCACTTAAGTCCATGGTACCAGCAGCAGAAATTTGTACTGCCTGATCAAAAGCTTCAGAAGAAATACCCGAAGCATCATAATACCCTTGCAAAAACTTATTCCAAAGAGGGATACTCTCTTTTTCCAGTGTATAAATGACTTTATGAATGAAGGGAAGTTTTTTGCCACTGTCACCTAAAAGTTCGGAAGAGACTTGAGAAAACTTTTGCTCTTCTGCAGTCAGTGTAGGGTAAAATTCATCATGAAAATTCGGATTGGCTTGAAGTACTAACTCTTTACTCGGACTATTTTTCGCCAAATAATACGGACCAGTTCCCACGGGGTGCCAATTCAATGTTAGGTTTTTAGCAATAAGCCCTTTTTGTTGGTAAAAAAGGTCTGCTTCCCAAGGAATCGGTGCAAAAAAGTTCATAGAGAGCCAATAAAGAAACTGCGGGTATTTCCCTTTAATGCGAATGACTAAAGTATGCTCATCTAGCACCTTAACTCCTTCAATATCAAAAAGACGTAAATCAAGCTTCTCACCCTTCTCTTTTTTCTCTTTAGCAAGTTTAGAAATCATCGTTGAATACGTTTTTAAGCCTACAATATACTCAGACATATTGTCCAAAATAGGAGAATGGTACTGCCGTACAGCCATACGTTTAATGGCATAAGCATAATCTGAAGCAGACAACTTTCGTGTTGTCTGTACTTTAAAATCTTCTAATTTTTCTATCTTTTCTAACTCTTCTTTAGATATGTTTCCATAAAGTAATGCACCTTTCTCGTCTTTGGCAAAAGCAGGATGGTCTTGAAATGCTATATCTTCACGAAGGCTAAGCACATACTCTGAAAAAGCTACACTACTGTCTAGCTCATCCACAGGATTTCCCTCTGCATCCAAATAAGTGACTTTTGGCATCTCTGTCAAAGTTAAAGGCTCAAGGGTATACGGTCTTTTCAGATAATTGTATTGTAACGGTGGCTCATAGATTTGTCCTAAAAAAGCCCACTCGTTGGCATTATAAGAGATGACGGGGTCTAAATGTTTAGGAGCTGAAGAGAAAGCCGCAAAAAGGGTGTCAGATTGCATCTCTTTTTTATTATGAGGGGCATTCCAAGTATTTGCCATAAGTGTGGCAGACAGTATAAAAAGTAAAAATATAGTTTGCATTCATCCGCCCATTTTTATACAGTACTTGTTTGTAACAATTATACTTTGATAGG
>WTAE01000150.1 GCA_013139765.1 Sulfurovum sp. | reverse complement strand
CCTACTTCAAAAAGTTTATGATGGTAAGGAGTCACTCTAAAAAATGTTGAAGAGAGCCGTCGGCCACTTTGTAGTATGCTAAATGTCACACGTAGTTTTCCATTATAGACCGAAGAGTCTGTGACTTTGACTTCTAATGTGTTAACTGTACCTAGCTCTGGGTGTATGGTGAGTGTTGTGTCATTGTAAGACGTGGGTATGATGAGTGCCAAATCAAGCAAAGAATAGATTTTTAGTTTTTTAAAAAGTTGTTTTGCTTCTTCCACATGCACTTCCTATTGATTTGATAGGTAAATTATAACGAAGCTTTTTCAATATCATGAAAAATATGTCAAATTGACATGTTTTTATAGTACTTAAATTCTTTATAGGCTTTAAATAACAGAGGTAAAGCTATGAGTGCAGCTATTGGTGTTGGACCACTATAGGTATATTGAGGAACGAACATATTGTAACTTCCCCATACCAATATGACTAGAGAAATACTTCCTAATACTATTGATATGATTAAATGTTTCACTTCTTATCTGTCTTCTTTGTCACAATGGAGAAAGAGAGTTCTGAGAGTTCTTTATGTGAAGTAATAAAATCATTCATCTCTTTTAGGGTAACAGATTCTATTTTTTCTAATTGTACTTTTGCAAAGTTCAATGGTCTTTCATAGTAATAGTCATTGTATGAACGTCCTAAACGCTGAGACAAAGTCTCTGTTCTTAAAGGTTCGGAACCTAGTAAAAACTGTTTAGTAGCGTCTAACTCTTTTTGGGTAATGCCTTTGGCTACAAATTCATCTACCACTGACTGTATCAAATCTTTGGCTTCATCTTGGGTGGAAAGTTTTGTTTGCAAATAGCCGGAAAGATAAGAAACCGACTTCGTACGTCTTAGTGAAGCATACACACCATAAGTAAGTCCACGCTTCACACGTATCTCTTCCATGAGACGTGAACCAAAACCCGCCCCTCCTAGTAGGTACTCTGCAATTTTTGCTTTATATTGGTCTTTTTCACTGTAAGCATAGTTAAAAGGTGATCCAAAAAAGATGTAGGCTTGTTGTGTCTCTTCATCAATGAGTTTTACCTCTTTTTTATCTGAAGCTTTGAGTGAAACCACTTCTTTTTTCTCAACTTTTGGAAGTAAAGTAAGAATAGCTTCTAAATATTTTTCCGACTCTTTAAACGTAATGTCTCCACCCACTACGGCAATGACATTGTTGTAACCCAGTTTACTAGAAATAAACGTTTTAATGTCTTCTAGTTTCAGAGCGGTAATGCTCTCTACAGTCCCATCGTAAGGTTTTGCCAAAGCAGACCCTTTAAACAGTGTTTCTCTTAAAGATGCGGCCGCAATGTAGTCAAAGTCACTTTGCTTTTGTGTCAACCAACCCATCTTTTGATGTTTAATCTGCTCCAATGCATCTTCTGTGTAGTTAGGGTCTTTCAGTAATTCTACCAGTCTCTCAACTGCGTAAGGAAACTCTGATTTGAGGGCAGAGAGTTCAAGTACAAAACTTTCACGCCCTACTCCTGCATGAAGGTCTACCGCGTGGGCATCAAGTTTTGTAGCAAAGCCAACAGAGCCCTCTTTTGAAGTTCCTTCATTGAAGAGTTTTGCAGACATGTCAGCCAAGCCATCTATGGTGTTTGAAAGATGTCCTGCATTTTGAAAGACCAATTGCATTGAAACAATAGGAATGTACTTACCCTCTTCAAAAACAACAGGTACTGAAGTATCTTTAATGTGTATTTCTTTGACCGATTCTGCCATAAGCAATCCTTGTAACGTTAGTAATAGTAGTATTAATTTTTTCATTTATGCCCCTGGTCAGGTGGATTAAAATCCACCCGACACGTTAAAATCTTTCTAAAATATCGTACGCGGTATTTCGTTTTGCGGGGTTTTCTCCCACATCACGTATGAGTTCTATCATCTCTTCTTGGTTCATTTCATTTTTAGCACCTGCTGCGGAGACAACATTCTCTTCCATCATGGTTGAGCCTAAGTCATTGGCCCCAAAAAGTAACGCCATTTGCCCAATGTATGAACCTTGTGTTACCCATGAACTTTGGATGTTTGGTACATTGTCTAAAAAGAGACGTGCCACGGCCAAGTAACGTAAGTACTGGTTTGGTGTGGTTTTAGTAATGGTGGGTAACTCACGTTTGAGTTGGGTATGATCACTTTGGTAAGACCACATAATAAACGCTCTAAACCCGCCTGTTTCATCTTGCAATTGACGTACATAGTCCCAATGTTCCACAATTTCACGAATGGTCTCAACCGTACCGTACATCATCGTAGCTGTTGACTTGACACCAAGTTTATGGGCTTGTCTATGGACTTCAAGCCATTCGTCTTTGTCATGTTTTTTAGGTGCTATGATGTCACGCACTCTGTCTGAAAGTATTTCAGCACCTGCTCCTGGAATGGAGGAGAGACCTTTGTCTCTTAGTCTACGTATCACTTCTGAAATGGAAATTTTAGAACGGTTTGCAATATAGTCGATCTCTATAGACGAAAATCCATGAATAGTCACTTGCGGGTATTTGGTTGAAATGTGTTCAACCAAATCTTCATACCACTCTATTTCAAGTTTAGGGTGAACCCCACCTTGAAAAAGAATTTGTGTACCACCAATGGCTAGGAGTTCATCTATTTTTTGATCTATCTCATCAAAAGTAAGTATGTAAGCATCTTCTTTTTTCTCATGGGTATAAAAAGCACAAAACTTACAGTCTACCCAACAAATGTTGGTGTAGTTGATGTTTCTGTCTACAACAAAAGTAGTCACACCTTTAGGGTGCATCTCTTTTTTACGCGCAAGTGCCATTTTTCCTAAAGTTTTCAGGTCGGCATTTTCAATGAGCTCTATGGCTTCATCGATGCTCATGCGTTTTGTTGTAGCTACAGTAGGGCTCGTCATTACTTCTCTTCTTCTTTTGTTTCAGTTTCTGAGTTTACAGTGTCTGTTTCTGCTGTAGCAACATCTTCTGTTTTTTCTTCTGCTATTTCTACTTCTACCGTGTGCACTTCTGCTGCTTCTACTAAAACTTCTTCTATCGTTTTAGGCTCTGTTCCCAGTGCATCAAGTACAGCATTAATAAACTTTGGAGACTTATCATCTGCCAATGTTTTTGCAAGTTCTACTGCTTCGTTAATGATGATGGCTTTATCTGTTTTGGCGATGAGTATTTCATACGCAGCTAGTCTCATAATGGCTTTTTCTACTTTTCCAATGCCATCATAATCCCAATCTGTCAAATGTGCTTGAATCTCTTTGTCTAATACTTCAAGGTTTTCAATCGTTCCAGAAAAAAGTGTGTTTGAAAAATCTCTTTGTTTGTTACGGATTTTACCCTCTTCTAGAATCTCATCTGAGAAATTGGCAATGTTTTCATTACCCAAATCAAAGGCGTAAAGAAGTCCTACTACGGCTGTTCGTGCTTGGTGTCTTGTTGCCATCTCTTAACCTAACTCTGAATATAAGTTCACAAGTTCAATGAGGCCAACCATCGCTTCAGCACCCTTGTTTCCTGCTTTAGTTCCTGCACGTTCAATGGCTTGTTCAATGCTATCTACTGTCAGTACACCAAATGTTGCTGGTTTTCCGTGTTTGAGTGTCACTGTAGCCACCCCTTTAGTTGCTTCTGCTGAGACATAGTCAAAGTGTGGTGTTGCACCACGGATCACTGCACCTAAACAACATACAGCGTCATATTTACCTGAAGCCAATGCTTTGTCTAGTGCAAAAGGTATTTCAAATGCTCCTGGCACTAAAATAAGGTCTAAATCATCTGCATTCCCACCATGTCTTGCGTATGCATCTACTGCACCTTCTACAAGTCTGTCTGTAATGAAGTGGTTAAATCTTGCATTAATAATGGCTACTTTTTTACTTTTATCTACTTGTAAATTACCTTCTACTGTTGTCATTTCTTTCCTTTAATTTATATATTGGTCGGCTGAAGCCAACCCTACAATTATTCTACGATGCTTCTTATTGCATCAATTTGTTCAATCAACTTTTCTAATTTTGTTAATTCTATCATATTTGGTCCATCACTCAGAGCAATGCTTGGGTCAAAATGTGTTTCAAAAAAGAAACCATCTACACCCACTGCTGCTGCGGCACGTGAAAGATACGGTACAAATGAAGCATCTCCACCAGAACTCGCACCACCGCTTGCTGGCATTTGTACAGAGTGTGTGGCATCAAAAATGACAGGGGCAAACTCACGCATGGTTTTAAGTCCACGCATGTCTACCACTAAATTTCCATAACCAAAACTAGACCCACGTTCAGTGAGCCAAACATTGTACTTTTGTGCATTTTCGTAGGTTACGTCACCGTTAAAACCTCTGGTTTTAAGTACTTTAGCTACCGAGTGTTGCATAGCTTCAGGCGCTAAAAACTGCCCTTTTTTGATGTTCACCACTGCAGATGTTTTAGCCGCTGCTACCAACAAGTCTGTCTGACGTGACAAAAATGCAGGGATTTGAAGTACATCTGCCACCTCAGCCACAGCTGCTGGTTGTGTATAGTCATGTACATCAGTTAAAATTTTGTAGCCAAAAGTTTCTTTGACTTCTTGAAGCATTTTTAAACCTTCTTCAAGTCCTGGCCCTCTAAAAGAGTCCAAAGAAGTACGGTTTGCCTTGTCAAAAGAGGCTTTAAAATAAAAGTCTTTGGTGCAATCATCATGGTATTTACCCAATGATTCTGCAATGCGCATTACGGCATCACGGCTTTCAAGTACACAAGGTCCTGCGATGAGTATCATTTGTTTCCTTTTGGCAGTGCTACAAGTAGCCCTGAGCTAATGACTAATATTATACCCAAAACTGTCCAAATATCAGGTACAGGGTCCCCTAACATCACGCCAATGACCACTGCAAAGACAATGTTGGAGTATGAAATAGTCCCCACAATACCTGCTTTGGTAAGCTCATAGGCTTTGGTCATAAGCAGTTGCGAAATAGTAGCAAAAATGCCAACGGCAGTCACATAGAGCCATTCACGCCCTTGAGGCATGATAAATTCAGCAAACATCCAATCAAAGTCTTCGGAGACCGTCACATAAGGTGTAATGAACATTAAAACAAGTGGTGCTACGGTACCTACTCCCATAAAAGACATCACAATGGCACGTGTGTCATAATACTTTCTAAGCTCTCGAATGGACGTGTATGCTAACGCTGCGCCAATACCTGAGAAAATACCCAAAAGGTCATACTTATCAAAAGAACCTCCTTCTGGTTGTGCCACTAACACGATGCCTACAAAACCTAACACAATGGCTAATAGTGCAGATTTATGCAATTTCTCATTTAAAAATATATAGGCAAAGATGGCCACAAAGATAGGGGATGTTTTGTTATACGTTACTGCCTCACCTAGAGGGATATGCGCCATGATGTAAAAGTATGCAAGCAAGGCTGCAAAACCCATAGAACCACGGAAAAGTAGTAAAAAAGGTTTACCACCTGTCTGTTTTAAAGGCACTTTCCAAATGGCAAGCCCCACAAGGACAACCCCAAAAATATTTCTAAAAAAGGTGACTTCTACTGGTGGCAAAGTTTGGCTCACTACTTTGGCAAAACCACCCATGGCGGCAAAGCTCAAAGAAGCCAATAACATAAACAAAATTCCTCTGTCCATATTTTTAATTTTATCTTTCACAATTCTCCTAGGTCAAGCATTTTTCGAAGTGTAACATATTTGCCTAAAATAGCCCAATGAATGAAAGTGAATTATTCTATTGTAGGTATCTCAATATTTAAACGGAGAAAGTACTCATAACACTACTAGCTCTATCAACAGTCCAAATTAAAGCAATGACAATGTTACTTTTTTCATTTTAATCCCCTTTTATTTTTAAAGCTAAGTATTTTTTTATAGTATATAGTATTATTTAATAAAATATTATATTATAATAAATTATGAATATGAGCTGTAGTGAGGAGATATAATTATGTCAGCAGGTAGAGACTTGAAAATTTTAACATATAAGATTAGCATCTTCATGCTCTCTATACTGTTCTTTATCTCTTTCCCTCTTCATGCGCAAGAAAAAGAAAAGCTGCTTGTGCTTGAAGTCTATCCTCAATGGTATTCAGAGAATGATTTTACAATACAGGGAAATATAGGTACCGAAAAAGAGTTGGAACATAATAATTGGTTCGAATCTTATCTAAGCCCTTCTATGACCTATGCGCTTGATCATAATTGGGCTTTACATGGAGGTTTAGGTGTACATTATAAGTATTATGATGACTCTGATAACAGATGGGAAGTCCGTCCGTTTGTAGGGGTAAGTCATTATTACCCATGGACAGAGAAGTGGAAAACTAGCTCTTATTTTAGAGTAGAAGAGAGGTATTTTAAATACCTTGGGGATGAAGCTAGTAGCAATAATACACGAATGCGTTTTCGTTTACGCTCGGACTATATATTTAATCCTCTCTCTCTAGCGAACACTTGGCATAGGTTCACAATGAGTATAGAAGGCTTGAAGAGTGAGGAGAGTGATCTGAGTATTCAGGAGCCAGATTTATATGCTTATGAGACCCGCGTGACACTGGGCATGGAACGTTCTTTGGAGAAGCAAGAAAAAATACGTTTTGAATTGTCACTGATATCCAGAAATAGACCGAGTGAATCATCTGCCTCTTCCGTCCAAATTATTTACTTCAAATTAAAATACTATCCGTTGTGGGGATTACCTGTACGTAATAAATTGTTTCAGAGAAATATAGAGGAATAGTAGAGATATGATATTATTTATGTATAATTACCTCTCTAATTTAAAAGGAAAAGAATGAAAACTAAACTCAAAATCGTCTCAGCACTCTTACTCTCAGCATTTATTTTTGTGGCCTGTGGAGCTGCTAAGGTTTACAATGTACCAAAACATAAAGTGGCACATAAAAACTCAAGTGCTACAGTATATAAAGCAATAAAAAGTGCAGGTCAGTCTTTAGGTTGGCAAATCCACCAAATCAAACCTGGTGTAGCACAAGGCAAACTTTACCTCAGAACACACCTCGCTGTTGTCAGAATCAACTACAATAGCTCTTCATACAGCATTCGTTATGTAAGCAGTAAAAACCTTAACTATAACGCTAAAAGTCAAACCATACATACTAACTATAATGGATGGATCCAAAACTTAGAAAAAGCGATTGACGTACGTCTTTAGAGAATACGTAGTTTTTTACCTACCTGATTGGTAGGTATTTTATCGACAATATGTAATTTTATGACAAACTTTAAATTTGACAACTCTTTTTGTAAGAGCTTTTTAATTTCTTTCACCGTATAAATCTCTTTACTTTCTATCGTAATGTCTAAATACTCTCCTCTTAATACATCTTTGCCAAGTTCTGTAAACACCAAAGCTTTTTCAATGCCTTTGACTGTTTCTAAAATATGTTCAATCTGTATCGTTGAATAGCGTTTACCTGCGATTTTAAAGATTTTGGAACTTCTACCTATCAGTTTAAAACCCTCTTCTTCTAGCTCGACATAATCAAATGTCTGGATTTCTCCATGTGTTTGTTTAAATCCATTTTCATAAAGTCTTGTAGAGATAAATGGCGACTGTACCTTTAACTCATTTGCTGCATTGGTAGAAAGCTTCACACCTTCAAAAGGTTTCCAAAGTCTCTCATCGTTAAATTTATAGGCAATGCCACCTGTTTCAGTAGAGCCAAATATTTGCATAATATCTGCAGAGTATTTGTCTCTAAAAAGTTCAATATCGGGTAGAGCAAGTGCTGCAGTTGAACTTATAAAAACAGATGTACTCAAATCTTTTTTTTCAGATAACTTGTTAAGTGCCCTGATATATAAAGGGGTTGTGACTACCATAGTATGCTCATCTATTACATTCAGTAAGTCATGTGGTAAAAAATGTTCTTTTAGGACAATGTCAAGCTTGTTAAGTAGCGGGTATATAAGCCCTAGAAGTGTGCCATAAAGATGGATGAAGGGAACGGTTACAACAACCTTTTTAATGTTATATTTTGTCAGTAGTTTTGTGAGAGCATTTACTTCTGACTCTAAATTTGTTTTTGTCTTGAGTGCGGCTATGGGGTGACCCGTGCTACCACTTGTAAAATACGTAAGGGCATATGCTTCTTCATCAAAAACAGTTTTTTGCTTTGGTACAGAAGGAAAATTTGGGACATTTAAAGTACTGAGTTGTTTTGCGATTGCTTGATTGGTTTCATCCAGTAAAATAGCTTTTGACTCTGAGAAATACGCTTTAAAAATATTGAGTGCATTCTCTTCTTTAGACTGGGTACCAATATAGCCCACACGGTTTTTCAAAGCTTCATTCACAAAGTTTTCTTTGACAATGGGGTACTGTTTTACAATCCCATCATCATTGAGTATATTAAGATTCATCTGCAGTCCCTTTTAAAAATAACAATAAAATAAACACTGACAAAAGTCCAATGCTTGCCACAATTCCTAAAGAAAAAAGCGCAGAAATTTGGCTAAAGACTAACACACCAAAACCTGCGAAGGTACTAATGAGTGAATAGGCAATGGCTTCTTTAGTTCGCCTGTCA
>WTAE01000151.1 GCA_013139765.1 Sulfurovum sp. | reverse complement strand
TATTACGTAAAAAGAGTTCTACTTCATCGACACTATTGGGTCCACCCATGTTAAGAAGAAGCAGTGCTTGTTTATTCATAATTCTTGTACCTTTTAAGTCAAAATACGCATTTTAGCGCTTAAGTATGTTTGAGTTTGATTGCTCGTATATTAGCATAAAGAGTGTAAAATTACTCTATACATCAAGCATGAAAGGTTTCTTATGATTATAATCCCCGCACGTATAGGTTCAAGCCGTTTCCCCAATAAAGTTTTGGCTGACATTGCCGGTATGCCGATGGTGATTCGCACTGCAAAAGCGGTTGAAGGTATCGATGATGTGGTTATTGCCACAGATTCACAAGAGGTCATTGACATCGCAGCCAAACATCACATTAAGGCAGTGATGACTTCTGAGGCTCATCAGAGTGGTACAGACCGTATTTATGATGCAGTACAAACTTTAGGTTTGGCAGAAGATGAAATCATCATCAATGTACAAGGCGATGAACCTTTTATTGAAAGTGCAGTGGTGCAAGCCATCTACACCTTAACAGAAAAAAATAAAGACAATACCCGTATTATGATGAACTCATGTTATAAAGTCATATCAAACCCCGAAGCAGACGATCCAAACATAGTCAAAGTTGTCACAGATGAAGCAGACCTTGCACTCTACTTTTCAAGAGCAAAAGTCCCCTATCCTAGAGACCATCACTTTGATGCCTATAAAGGCCATTTAGGAATCTATGGATTTACAGTAAAGTCTTTAAAGACATTTTGTGCACTGAGTCATGCACCACTAGAACATATAGAAAAGCTTGAACAGTTACGTGCTTTGTATCATGGTTATGAAGTTGCTATGACAGAAGTAGAAACAGAGAGTTTTGGTATAGATACACCAGAAGATTTAGAGAAAGCCCTTAGACACCACAGACTCTAGAAATTAGAAATTAGAAATTAGAAATTTTGACAAAGGAAAAATCCTTTGTCAAGAGGGGAATAGACTTATTTGCTACTTTAGCTTTTGACCGCTTTTCCTAGATCCCACATAGGCATAAAGATTCCAAGTGCCATTAAGAGTACAAGCCCGGCAATGAAGAAGAGCATAATAGGCTCAATATACGCAGACAAGTTGTCAATTAAATCTTGAAATTCCATATCATAATATTCTGTGACTTTGTCAAGCATAGCATCTAACTGACCACCCGCTTCACCTGCTTTTACCATTTGTAAAAGCATATTTGCATAAAGTCCCGTAATTTCAAATGATTCAGCCAGTGACATACCACGTCCAATATTGGCATTCACCGTTAAAAGTTTTTCTTTAATTGCCAAGTTATCAACCATACCAACAGCAGTATCTAACGCCTCCGAAACAGGGATACCTGATTTTACCAACTCTCCAAAAACTAAGTTATACTTATGCATAGTAGAGAGGAAAATGGCTTTATTAATCAAATAAAATCTAGGATGAATCATCAAAGTATCCATTTTATATTTGAAATCTCTATTATTTCGGTAGAAATACTTGAGTGCAAATACTCCTCCTGCTAGTAAAGCCAAAATTAAAAGTCCATAATTCGAAAATGCCCATTCTAGTTTTAAAAGAATTTGTGTTGGCAAAGGCAATTCTGTTTTAAATCTAGAAAAAATATCTTTAAACTTTGGGACAACCACCATAATTAAAATAGTAAAAGCAATAGCCATTGCAGCCAAAGTAATCATAGGACCTCTGATGGCTTTTTTAAACTTTGCAGTATTATCTCTAATACTTTCCATAATATCTGCAAGTTTATGATATGCTTCAGAAATTTTACCTGTTCTCTCCCCTAAATTTGTCATAGCCAAAGCCACATGTCCAAATTCTCTTGTATAAGGTTCCATAGATTCAGACATTGATTTACCTGCATTAATATCTGCATTTACTTTGGCATAAATAACTTTTAATGCTTGATTTGATGTATTATCAGATACTTCAGCTAAGGTATCTGTAATGGAAATTCCAGCATCCGTCATTACTGCAATTTGTCTAATCGTAGAGATTTTATCTTGGATTGGTATTTTCGACTTTGCTGACTTTTGAAGTCCTGCCAATAAATTTGCAAAAGTATCTTCAAGTGGTGCGGATGTTTCTACCGCTCTCATTACCATCGCTCTAGGAAACTTTTTCTTTCCTATATTTATTGCATCCATCTTAGAATCCGCTTTCACAGTCTCTTGTCTCTTTTTACCTTTTTCCATAACTGTTACATTAAAATACTTCATTTTACAACCTTGCTACTCTAAATATTTCTTCAATGGTAGATTTACCTTCTAGTGCTTTATGTACACCATCTTCAAACATGGTGACAAAACCTTCTTCCACAGCTTGTTTAGTCAAATCCTCTTTAGATGCCACTTTGGCAATCATACGTGCTAACTCTTCTGAAATCGTCAATACTTCAGAAATCATTTCACGTCCAGAGTACCCTGTATGTCCACACTCTTTACAGCCTTCTCCTTTATAAAAAGTTGGATTTTCTGGTAAATATTGTTCTACTTCTTTATACAGAACGGGATCTAGCGCCGCCTCTTTTTTACAATAAGTACAAATCTTACGTACCAACCTTTGCGCTTGTATCGCGACCAATGCCCCAGAAACCAAATACTCTTCAATACCCATATCTAAAATTCTAGAAATTGAAGAAATGGCATCATTAGTGTGCAATGTAGAGAGGACAAGGTGACCAGTAAGTGCCGCTTGAATAGCAATACGCAAGGTCTCTTGGTCTCGTATTTCACCAATCATAATCTTATCTGGATCTTGTCTCAAGATTGACTTCAGAGCATCCGCAAAACCTAAACCCAAATTTGCACGTACTTGTACTTGTTGTAAACCAGACATTTGGTACTCTACGGGATCTTCTACAGTAATGATTTTATCTTTTACATCTTTTATAGCATTAATCGCACCATATAATGTAGTGGTTTTACCTGAGCCCGTAGGTCCTGTTACTAACACAATACCATAAGGTACTTTAATCGCTTCAGAAAACTTTTCATAACAATGACTACTCATACCTGCATCTTCAAGACGTATCATTGCTTTAGACTTATCTAAAATACGTAAAACAATTGATTCACCAAAAATAGTTGGTAAAGTTGAGACCCTAAAGTCAAAATCTTTTTTAGAGACAGTTGCGGAGAATCTACCATCTTGTGGTTTTCTCTTCTCCGCAATGTCAAGATTAGATAAAAGTTTCATTCTTGAAGCCAGTGGAGAAAAGACATCTTTATCAAAAGTAAAACTTTGACGTAACATCCCATCAACACGTACTCTTATAATACATGACTTCTCAGTTGCTTC
>WTAE01000029.1 GCA_013139765.1 Sulfurovum sp. | reverse complement strand
GGTATGAGAACAACTGAAGCTGTTGCAAAAGAATTCAATACTGAAGTACTTGCATGTATACCAATAGAGCCAGCAATTAGAATTGGTGGAGATACAGGTATGCCAATTACTTACCACAAGCCAGACTCTGAGACAGCTAAACGTTACCAAGCAGCGGCTACAAAACTACTTGCATTTATTGATAAAGTAAATGCTGAAGGTGGAGCAGATAACGCATCTGTTCAACCAACAACACCTCCAGGTGTTTCTGCTTGTAGTACAGGCGGAGCAGCAGCGGATGAACCAGCTAAATCAGCACCTGCAAAAACTGAAGACGAAAGCTGTGGTACAGGATGTGGTTGTCACTAACCACTAGTACTTCACTAGACCTTTAGAGTAAACGGCATTACGCCGTTTGCATACCTCTGGCACTCAAGCCAACATCTCCTTTTACACAGACATTCACTCAAGTAAAACCTATTAATAGGGTTATTTATTTCTTCTCAGGACTCTTTTTTGCTGGACTCATGTATTTGTCAAAGTTTTTGATGTAGTCATCTAGGTTTTCATTGAGCATAAGTTTGTACTGCTCTGTGAAGTGCGCTAGCACTTTTTCTTTCTCATTGGCAAACTCTTCTACATCTTTGTACCCTGCGGCGACCATCCATGCGTTAAAACGTGCAGCAGCAAACATAAATGAATTGGTTGCACGTGTTGGGTGTACTTCTGCTTTAACATATCCGTTGGCTATGGCAATAAGTGTGTCTACTCTTTGGAAGAACTTCTCATCTGTTTGATTCTTTTGGGTGTTTTTATCTGTTTTTGACATAGTCTTTTTCCTTAGGGTTCTATTGATTATTTTGGCTATAATTCTATCATATTAATACAGGAAGTACCCATGACATCAGCAGATAAATTAAAAAACCTTTTAGAAATTGAAATTATTCCCGACTTAGAAGTTGCCATTGATGAGCTTTTTTCAGCCATTGACAAAGCTAAAAATGCTTCAAAAGAACAAAAAGACGATCTTGAAGAGTTACGTGAAATGCGTACAGAGTGTTTTGCCATTGTAGAAGAACTAGGACGTAATGAACTAGAAGAAGATGAGATAGAAGAACTTTTGGCTGAACTTGTCGATATGAAAACAGACGAAGACGCATAAATACATTAATTTATTCAACTAGAAATTTAAACCGTCGGGGTAATGGTACCCCGACCTACAAAGATTACGCCAACTCCTCTCTTACAATCTTCACAGCTTTCACCATATTTTCCAAACTTGGTTTCACCTCTTCCCATTTTCGCGTTTTAAGTCCACAATCAGGATTGATCCAGAGTTGTTCTTTCGGAAGTACTTCTAAAATATTTTTAATCTGAGTGACCATCTCTTCTACAGAAGGAATACGTGGTGAGTGGATGTCGTAAACCCCAGGTCCCACTTCTTGTTTGTAGCCCACTTCTTTAAGTATTTTGAGTAATACATTTATCATTGACAGGCTTTGACTTTTAGCAAAGGAGAAGTCGTGACAGCGCGAAAGAGGTGTAGAAATTGTACTGGCATTTGTTCTCCTTATAAAAATTTTGCAGAGAGTATATCAGACAAAAGGTTTATTATCTCTAAAGAAAATCCTTTATTAAGAGAACTCTTATCTTTTTTAGACTATATTGCGAACATCAACCTCTCGGGGCGCTATACTTCTTTTTTTAGGAAGTACGGCTGAGAAAGCTTTAAATAGCATGTCCCGTTGAACTTGAACTGGTTAAGACCAGCGTAAGGAAGAGACTGTATTTACTTCATAAGTAGATAAATGTGATACTTGAATGTATTAGCTTTATCTACTTATATTTCTATCTACACTTCTCTCTTTTCGTATTTTATTATGAAAGAGAACTACTATGGCAAAAACATTTAAAGACAAATTTTCAACTTCAAACGACGAGCTTACAAGAGAGCCTTTCCCGGCATCTACTAAAGTATATTTAGAAGGTGAAATCCACAAAGACATTCGTGTGCCTGTAAGAGAAATTTTACTTGGTAATGAAACAAAGTTACGTGTGTATGACACTTCAGGACCGTATACAGACCCTACGGTTCAGATTGATGTAGACAAAGGTATCCCTGGGATTAGAAAAAAGTGGATTATGGCACGTGGTGATGTTGAAGAGTATGAAGGTCGTATCATGGCACCAGTGGATAATGGTTATTCTACTGATGAACAACTTGACTATGTAACAGCAGGTGCAACAGGGCTTGTAAGAACACCACTTAAAGCCAAAAAAGGCAAAAATGTATCACAAATGTGGTATGCACGTCAAGGGATTATTACACCAGAGATGGAATTTATTGCTTTACGTGAAAACCAAGATGCTGCGATGAATGCTGAGTATCTTCAAGACGAAGAGAGAGAAGCAAGACTTAAAGGTGAAAACTTTGGTGCAAACTTACCTGAGCAAATTACACCTGAATTTGTACGTAAAGAAGTAGCTGAAGGGCGCGCTGTTATTCCATGTAACATTAACCACCCTGAAGTTGAGCCAATGATTATTGGACGTAACTTCCTTGTAAAAGTCAATGCTAACATTGGTAACTCTGCAACAACATCAAGCATCGCTGAAGAAGTTGAGAAAATGGTATGGTCAACACGTTGGGGTGGAGATACTGTTATGGATCTTTCAACGGGTAAAAACATTCACACAACAAGAGACTGGATTTTACGTAACTCTCCTGTACCTATTGGGACTGTGCCAATTTACCAAGCACTTGAAAAAGTAAATGGTATTGCTGAAGATCTTACATGGGAAGTGTTTAGAGATACACTTATCGAGCAAGCTGAGCAAGGGGTAGATTACTTTACGATTCATGCAGGGCTTCTTCTACACCATGTACCAATGACTACTAAACGTGTCACAGGGATTGTATCTCGTGGTGGAGCTATTATGGCTAAATGGATGATTCACCACCATGAAGAGAACTTCCTAAACACACACTTTGAAGACATTTGTGAAATTATGAAGACTTACGATGTGACATTCTCACTTGGTGATGGCTTGCGTCCAGGTTCAGGTGCAGATGCCAATGATGAAGCACAATTTGCAGAGCTTAAAGAGCTTGGAAACTTAACTAAAATTGCATGGAAACATGATGTTCAAACACTGATTGAAGGTCCAGGTCACGTGCCAATGCATATGATTAAAGAGAATATGGAAAAACAACTTGAGTGGTGTCACGAAGCGCCATTCTATACACTTGGGCCCCTAACGACAGACATTGCTCCAGGATATGACCACTTCACATCAGGTATAGGTGCTGCGATGATTGGTTGGTACGGTTGTGCAATGCTTTGTTATGTAACACCAAAAGAGCACCTTGGTCTTCCAAACAGAGAAGATGTTAAAGAAGGTCTTATTACATACAAAATTGCAGCACACGCAGCAGATGTGGCTAAAGGTCACCCTGGTGCGCGTGCAAGAGATGACGCAATGTCATTGGCAAGATTTGAGTTTAGATGGGTAGATCAGTTTAACATTGGTCTTGACCCTGACCGTGCAAGAGAATTCCATGATGCAACATTGCCAATGGAAGCGGCAAAAGTAGCACACTTCTGTTCAATGTGTGGACCAAAATTCTGTTCTATGAAAATTTCTGCTGAGGTACGTGAGTATGCAGCTGACCTAGGTACAGATGTTGAGACTGCTAAACAACAAGGTATGGATGACATGTCAACAAAGTTCCAAGAGATGGGTTCTGAAGTGTATGTAGAAGCGGATAAATTAAACGCGTAATACATGTAGCGTGGGTTTTTAACCCACGAATGAATGAAGTGAAAGATTGAATAGCAATTGTAAACAATTGTCGTGGGCAGGAATGCCCACGCTACGGTAATATTGGAGAAAAAATGAATATAGGTATCGCAGGTGTAGGTCTTGTCGGAAGAGTTTTAGCATTAAATCTTTTGCAACAAGGCCATACCCTCACACTTTTTGATGAAGACAGCGCTTATGGTGATAAAGCCGCAGGTATGACTGCCGCAGGTATGCTCGCGGTGTTTGCTGAGTTAGAAAGTGCAGAATCTGTTATTTTTGATCATGGAAACCGTTCTATTGCACTTTGGCCCGACTTGTTGGAACAAGTGGATATTCCTGAAGCATATCAACAAAAGGGAAGCATCATCACTGCACATCCTCAAGACACTAAAGAGTTAGACCACTTTATAGAAACCTTGAGAGGCAAAGTAGAAGAAGCTTCTAAAATACAACTGTTAGACAGAAGAGAACTTACACAACTTGAACCAGATTTGGAACAACATGCAAAAGCATTTTTTATTCCTCAAGAGGGACAGGTTGATGCACAGTCATTTATGAAAGCTTCTTCTGACTATCTTTTGAATCATGCCAATGTAACATGGATTCAAGAGACAAAAGTCAGTGAAGTCTCAAATGGGAGTATTAGCATTGGAGATGAGGTTAAGACTTTTGACTGGGTTTTTGATGCACGCGGACTAGGGGCCAATGCACAGGTAGAAAACTTACGTGGTGTAAGAGGTGAAGTTA
>WTAE01000019.1 GCA_013139765.1 Sulfurovum sp. | reverse complement strand
ATCGTGACATCATGAACCAAAGCCAAAACAGAAGCAATGGCAAAACGCCACTCAAATCTAAATGAAACATAGATTAAGATACCAATGATTGCTAGCACCATTGCCATAAGACCTTGTTCACGAAGCTCAGAACCAACTTTGGCGCCAACCATGTCTACCCTACGGACTTCAAACTTACCTGTGTCTTTCAGTAAAGCACGGACTTTATCACCCACATCTTCACCGAGGCTTTTAGAAGACATTTTTGTCTTAATGACAAGTTCATCTTCTCCACCAAAGTAAGTCACGGTTGCGCCTTCATAACTTTTGTCTGACTCAACTGCTTCTCTCACTTTGTCAATAGGTGCGTTACCTTCATACTGCACTTGTATGAGTGTTCCACCTGCAAAGTCAATACCGTAGTTAAATCCTTTGGTTAAGATAAGCCCAATAGAAAGTAAAAGAACAACAATTGAAACTGCTCCAAAACGTTTACTCTTACTCATAAGAGAGAGAGGTTTTTTGTATTTAAAAATTTCCATTATTTTTTCCCCTCTGCTTTAATTCCAAACCAGAAGCCTAGTTTGTTTTTATCAATTTTTGGAAGTATCCATTGGTAAATCCCATGGGTTCCAACAATTGCTGTAAGCATAGAAGCCATAATACCAATACTCATAGTCAAGGCAAAACCTTTAATGGCTCCTGTTCCGTACGCATACAAAACAGTTGCTGCGATAAGCGTAGTAACGTTGTCATCCCAAATGGCTGTGAAGGCATTGGCATACCCATCTTCTATAGATTTCCCTATAGACTTACCTTGGTGTAAAAGCTCACGTATACGCTCGTTAATGATGACGTTGGCATCTACTGCCATACCCACCGTTAAGACAATACCTGCCATACCTGGAAGGGTTAAGGTTGCGCCAAAAAGTGACATAATTGCCAAAATGAGGAAAAGGTTTCCTACCAACGCAACGTTAGCAATGGCTCCCGCCATTCCATAGTAAAGGAACATAAAGATGATAACCATTACAAACCCTAACATGAGGGCAAGTGAAGAAGAACGGATGCTATCTGCACCCAAACTTGGCCCAACTGAACGTTTTTCCATTACATAAACAGGTGCAAGTAGTGCTCCTGAACGTAAAGCAATGGCAAGGTCGCTGGCTTCTGAGAGTTCAAATCTACCAGAAATTTGTACACGTCCCCCACCAATACGCTCGTTAATGTTTGGCGCAGAGTAAACTTTATTATCGAGAACAACTGCCATACGTTTCCCTACATACTTCCCTGTAAAGTCACCAAATATTTTGGCACCTTGAGAGTTCAGTGTAAAGTTAATGACAGGTTGGTTGTTTTCATCAAAACCTACTTTTGCATCGGTAAGCATTGAACCGTCTAGGACAGGTATTTTACGTACGAGGTACGTTTGAGGTGTATTCACATCTTTTAAGATGACATCCCCATAACTGTTTGCTTCTTCTTTTGACATAGTATGTACTCTTGCAATACGGTCTTCATCGACAGCCATAAGTTGTAAGTGTGCCGCACGTGCAATAAGCTCACGGATACGTTGTTCATCTTCTTGTGTCTTAATCCCTGGGACTTCTACAAGAATTTTATCTTCACCTTGTTTAGCAACTGTTGGTTCAGCCAAACCAAACTCGTTGAGTCTGTTTCTGATGGTATCAACCGCTTGTTGAATGGCATTAAGTTTTGTACGTTCAATCTCATCTTCTGTCATAGTCAGTGAAAAAATCAAACCCTTAGAAGTCAATGTTGTACCTGGTATCTCTTTTTTCAAGACCTCTCGTACTTTGGCAACATCGTCTTCATCAAGCAGTTCAAAAGTAACTTTTTCACCTTCAACAATACGCACATCATCTGGATCAAAAGAGATTTCTTCATCGTCAAAGATGTATTTGATAGAACCTGCCATAGAAGTAATGCGTGATTCAATAGCCACTTCGGCTTTGATCCCAAGAAGCATATGTAATCCACCTTGAAGGTCAAGCCCCAAAGTAATTTTTTTACCTTCGTCACTCTGCGTTAGAGAAGGGATAGAAAAAACAATCCCAAAAATAAGTGCAAAGATAAAAAGAATAACTCTAAAGTTAAGCGTTTTCACCAGTTTCTACCTTTTTTGCAACATAAGCTTTGTCTAATTTCACAATAGTGTCATCATTTAGTTTGATTTTGATAAACTCTTCTTCAGTTTTCACGATTACAGCCATGAGTCCACCTGTTGTGATGATATTATCACCTTTACTTAAGTCCTCAAGCATTGCTTTGTGAGTCTTTTGGGCTTTTTGTTGTGGTCTGATAATCAGAAAATAAAAAATTGCGAATAAAATGAGAAGTGGTAAAAATTGAAAAATACCGTTAGCTTGTTCTTCCATGAGGGATCCCTTTGAATAAAATTAGACATTATTTTAGCACTTTGGAACTAACAACAGGCTTGGGTATAGCCTTGTTAAGCTCTGCCTTCATCTATCTTGATTTTTTCCATTTCTCACATCCTCTACTCACGACCATTTTAGGACTGCTTACCCTCTACTTTCTTTTAGCTTCATCTACAAAAACATGGTTTATAGTAGGCGCAGGTATTGGCCTCTTTTGGTTTTGGTGGATTTCTTTGAGTTTCATTCACTATGAGATGCTCTGGGCTATTCCAATCGTGGTAATCATTATGGCTCTGCTCTACGCTGTGCCTTTTGGAATTATTGCTTGGGTGAGTGAAAAAATAACCTCACGCTTCACATTTCACTCTGAATTATTTACATTACTCCTAAAAGCCCTAGGACTCTTAGCCCTAAGTTACGTGCACCCTTTTGGCTTTGACTGGTTTAAACCTGAACTGATGTTTGTTGACTCTTATTTTGGCATTGAAAAATGGCAATTTGCAGTCATTTTAGGGGCTATAGTTTTGAGCTTATGGAGAAACAATATTCTCCTCTTAATGCTTGTTGTTTTTGCCTATGTACCGACATCATCAGCGACACCTTCACTTAAAGAGAACATTGCGCTTATTGGTACCCACATTACTGTTGAAGACAAATGGAATGAAATCTTACACCCTAAACATTTTAAAGACATCTTTGCGGAGATAGACCAAGCTCTAGCAGAAAAAAAATCTTTGATTATTTTACCTGAGTCTGTGTTTCCTGTTTTTCTCAACCACGATAAAATAACACTGCTCAAACTCAAAGAAAAATCCAAAAACATTTCCATTGTCACGGGTGCACTCTACTGGGATGGTAAAACCCCTAGAAACTCTACCTACATTTTTAACAAGGGAAAAATCACTGTAGCGAACAAAGTACTTTTGGTACCTTTTGGAGAGAGTAACCCTCTGCCAGATTTTCTTTCTGACTGGGTCAATGAAGTGTTTTATGATGGGGCTGTGGATTATGTAGCAAGTGCAGACGTAACTGACTATACCATTGATGGTGTCACCTACAGAAATGCTATTTGTTTTGAGGGGACAAGCGAAAAACTTTATGAAAAAGACAAAGCGGGGAAGAGACCAGAGAACATGATACTGCTCAGTAACAATGGATGGTTTACCCCATCCATTGAGCCTACTTTGCAGAAACTCTTGTTGCAGTACTACTCTAAGAAGTACGGCACAGACATTTACCATTCGGTCAATATGTCAGACTCTTACCTCATCAAAAATGGTAAGCTTATTTACCCTTAAAATCTAAACTTAGCACCAATCACTGGTCCACTAATAGTTAGGTCATTAAATATTTTGCCCCCTTGATCATTCTCATCAAAGTTCCACTCTAAATAGCGGTACCCAGCCATCAAGTCAAAGCTTTCATACTTGTATCCGACACCTGCAAAAGCCTGCCATGTGACATCTGTTTCACCTGTTCCTACATCAAAATGAAAAGGCATAAACCATTTTTCATTGAAAGCATAGTCCCCTTTAATACCCACAATAGCATCCCAATTATTTCCAGATGTTTCTCTATTGTTCACACGGGGTTTCATATAGAGGTATCGTGTACCTGCTAGACCCTTTAAAGTTAAATGATCATCTTCTAGAAATGCATACGTCACCATAGGTGTAATAATCCATGCTTTAAAACTAAAGTCTTGAAGAAGAAAACTTCTGTCTATATCGTTTCCTAAATGCATATACACAATATCTGATTCTACACCCCATTTGCCTTTTTGCGCAGCGACATTACCCATAAATGCCATCTTAAAATTGTCCAAGATGTCTGAAAAAGAGATATCTATCTCATCTCCTCTAGCTGTTTCTCCACTTATCCCTGCAGCCCACATGTAGATGGAAGCTGAAGTACTCCATTCACTTACCTCTTCAACCATAGGCTCAGGAGGAACAACATCACCTCCAGCAAATA
>WTAE01000162.1 GCA_013139765.1 Sulfurovum sp. | reverse complement strand
CTTTTTCATAGAGTACTTTTTGTTCTACTTTCGCAAATAAGATACGAGGTGGTTTGCCAAAGTATCCCAGTTCGGCTATCTTTACTTCACTCTCTAGGTTTGTCAGTGCTGACATCTTCTCTTTTGTATCGCTGATTGTGGGGCGTTCGCTTAGAAAGACCCAAGTGAGATGGAGCTTTTTTTCGTCTGTCCACTTTCCCTCGATGATATCTTTGAAATCCTCTTTGATAGAAGCATAGTTATCAAGGATGATAGACGAAGCGATGAAGAGTCTCATGAAATACCTTTTTTACCATTATATTGAATTTATCGTAAAATATGTCAATATAACATATTATGACCAGCTAATACACTTTTTCTGATATGATTATACTAATTAGAATTTAGGAAGTATCATGTCAGCTCAAAATACCATAAAATGCCCTAACTGTGGAACCCACATAGATATAGATGAGATCTTTTACCATCAGATAGAAGAGAAGTTTAAACAACAGCATCTGCAAGACCAAAAAAAACTCAAAGATGAAATAGAAGCAAAACGAAAAGAGTACAAAACACACTTAGATACACTAAAAGTCAAAGAAGATGCGCTCAAAGAAGAGAAAGAGAAGTTTGATGAGGAGTTAAAAAAAGCGACTCATGCACAGCTCAAAGTTGAACGTGCCAAGCTTCAAGATGCACTTAAAAAAGAGTTAGTAGAAGAGCAGAGTGAGTCTATGGCCTTACTTCAAAAAGAGTTAGAAGAGAAATCCAAGCAAGTTCAAGAGCTCAATGCTTCTAAAGCGATGATAGAAAAACTCAAAAGAGAAAAAGATGAGGTAGAGTCTAAAGCTAAGGCAGATGCACAAATTGATTTGAACAAACAACTCTCAGAAGAAAAAGAGAAGTTAGCTAAACAAGCAAGCGAGTTAAAAGCACAAGCCCTAAAAGAAGTACGTGAAGCCTCAGAACTTGAACTCAAAGCGAAAGACGAGCAGATAGCTCAAATGGCAAAAAGTATAGAAGATGCCAAAAGAAAAGCAGAGCAGGGATCTATGCAGATACAAGGTGAAGCTCTTGAACTTGCCATCGAGGGCTGGCTGAGTTCTCAGTTTCCTTTTGATACGGTAGATGAAGTTAAAAAAGGTGCTTTTGGTGCAGACTGTGTACAGACCATCCATACGAGAGAACTACAAAACTGTGGTGTCATTTGTTATGAGTCTAAGAACACTAAAGCGTGGTCAGAAGGTTGGATAACAAAACTCAAACAAGACATGCTAAAAGTCAATGCAGACATAGGTGTACTGGTAAGCTCCGTTTACCCAAAAGATATGGACAGAATGGGCTTTGTAGATGGTATTTGGGTCTGTAGTTTAGATGAGTTTAAAGGCTCAGTATCACTCTTACGTGAAAGTCTCATACGTGTACACAAAACAACACAACGTGAAGAAAATAAGTCAGACAAAATGACCTTACTCTACAACTATATGACAGGCAACGAGTTCTCCATGCAGATGAAAGCCATAGTAGACGGCTTCATAAAGATGCAAGAAGAACTGGAAAAAGAAAAACGCTCTCTCATGGCTTCATGGAAACGACGAGAAAAGACCATAGATGGTGTACTTATGAACACGACGGAGATGTATGGTGCGTTGCAGGGAATAGCTGGATCTTCGGCTATTGTGCATATTGATGCTTTGGAGTTGCCTGAGGATTTTTCAGAAGAGGTAGATGATGACTAAAATGGTATCATTTGAGATTATGGAGTTTTTTCATACCATTAAAGAACAGTACAGACAGATATTTTTATGTCTCATGAGAGTGAGATTAAGGAGATATTTGAGAAAGTGGTGGAGTTGTAATGTCAATTAAATCTATAAAAATAAAAAACTTACTATCTTTTGATGAATTAATTATTGATAACTTTGAAGATATTAATTGTATAGTTGGAAAAAATAATGCAGGTAAATCTAACTTATTGAAACTTTTACGTTTTTTCTATAAAAAACTCGAAGGTATAAGAGAACTACCTCCTGAATTAAATTCAAAATATAGTGCTTTTGGTAGTATTACTATTACATATACAATCTCTCATAGAATTAAACAAGATTTGAAACTAAAAGGGAAAGGAGATTTATTTGTTGGATATAAAGATTTAACATCATCTTTTATTGACTTTACAGACATAGGAAAAGATACAACGTATGAGTTGACATTAAAAGTATATTCTAATGAGTCAATAGAATGGTCTGAAAAAAATTCTAAAGTTTTGAATACAATTAATTATTTGTATCCATTTTTTGATATAGAAGGAAGACATATTGATTTACACAATTGGGATAAACTTTGGTTTATAATCAGTAGATTAAAATCTTTTAATTTAAAAAATTTAGAAAAAAGCTTTAAAGAATACGAGGAAACAAATAATGCGCGAAAAGAGTTTGAAAAATTTGTTAAAGATATAGAAGATACTATAGAGACATCAAAATATACATATCAAGAAAAAGTTTTATCTTATATTAAGATGAGGCTATATGGTGATAAGTTTTTAATAGAAGAGCAAAAATTGGATATTCAATCTGATGGAACTAATGCGTATACTTTCATAGAGTTATCATTAAAGTTACTTATTTCTTTGACACGAAGAGAATATATCACACCAATTATTTATGTTGATGAACCAGAAATAGGTTTACATCCAAAAAAAAATGAAGAATTAATTGAAAGTATTTTCGAGACATATATAAAAGGAAAAAAATCAACTAAAACTCCTTACCCTACTATAATTTTTGCTACACATTCTCCCAATATAGTGAAACAGGTTATTAAGCTTTTTGACGAAAATCAACAAATATTACATTTTTCTAAAGAGCACTTTAAACCGTCTATTATCCAAAAAATGAATTCACAATATGATGATAAAAGATTTTTAAATGTCTTTAGTGACAATGAAGCTAGGTTGTTTTTTAGTAATTTTATATTATTTGTTGAGGGAGAAACTGAATTAGAAATTTTTAGAAATAAATTATTATTGAGTAAATTTGAAAAATTAAAAAAAATAGATGTTTATGCAACAAATGATATAGTTTTAAAATATATTAATCCAGGATATGCCAATACTGCTATCCCTTATTTAACAATTTATGATTTAGATAAGTTATTTGACATTGATTTAGATAATAAAAAAATGATTAAATTAAATACAGTAATAAGTTTTTCGGAACTAGAAAAGAAATATGATAGAGCGTATGCATCGAAGAAAAAGAAGTCAGTTGAATTTGATGTTTTTCAAAATATTAAGTTTTTTGTAAGTGTTTTAGATTCATTGGAATTAGACATAAAAAAGAAAATGTTTATACCAAGTTTTAAATATAAAGATAAAGTTTATAGTAATTATAATTCACTAGTTGATTATGCAAATAAAAAAGTTTTTATTCATCAAAATAAGTTTTTTAATCATACAACAATAGAAGAATTATTAATTAATAAACAAAGTATAACTTTGGTGAAAAAATGGTTTAAAAAAGTGTACATGGATTCAATTTGTATTGTAAACAAGGATAAAGAGAGTGGTGATAAAAAAACTTTAAAAACAATGCAAACAATGATGAGCAAATATCCTACAGACTTGAAATTAAAACAAGTCTTTGATATTATTTTTGATTCATCTAATTGTTATATCGATACTTTACCTGATCCTGAAAAAAAGTTTGCAGCAAAAATTAAAACAAGATATTTTAAATCAATAGAGCGTTTAATAGATAAGAACTTTTCTACTGATGAAGAATATGTTACTTTATTTCTTCTATTGTTTAATGGTAAAACGCAAACTTTGATTAGTAGAGAAAATAAAAAATATGCTGAATATATTGACGAAACTTATAGAGAATTAGTAAAAGATATTAGAAAAGAAAGGTTGAATAAACTTGATGATTTATT
The DNA here is from genome assembly GCA_013139765.1 of Sulfurovum sp. GTDB lineage: Bacteria > Campylobacterota > Campylobacteria > Campylobacterales > Sulfurovaceae > Sulfurovum. Next base: position 21,805 of record WTAE01000162.1, on the reverse strand, counting down.
TTCTAAAACAAGTGGATGGGCAACAAGTTTTTTAAACTTTGTTATTGATGAGATTGAGAATACGAGAGGGGATCAAGAATTTAGAAAAGAGTTTGAAATATACTTTAGGGAATTATATGATATTATTACAATCATTGAAAACAAATTTTAGTTTGACAGATAAAATATTTTATTCCATTTTATTATGGATTAAATGCATGCTTGACATGCCTAGATTAATAATAACTATTTTGCCTTTAGATAATTTACTTCAATTATCTGGCAATACACATAAATGTGAGATGTTGTACATGGTGTCAACTAGAGGTTTTCAATGAACAAACTTATTACTATAGACTATTTTAAACGCATTATCTTAAAGAATAAAGTTCCAAATATTTCTAAAGATAATATTAGAGAATTTACTGTTGGAAAAAATTATTTTTATGAATTAACTGACAAGCAACAATTGTTAGTACAATTTCAAATTTTTAATAAATTATCAAACAATATAGAATTAAACAATGCAGCAATAGCTTTTAGAAAAGATTTATCTTATTTACATTTATTTGAACCCCATAGAAAAAACTATAACTTTATAAGATTAGATATAAGGTCTTTTTTCCATTCTATTCAAATAGATGATATTAGAGAAGTTTTAAAAGTATATATACCCAAAGATGAATATATAGATAAAAAAGAGAAACAATCAGTTTTAGATGCTTTTATTAATTTAGTAACTTACAAAATACCAAGTACTAGCAAGAATGAAAAGTTCAAAGGGAAACGGGTTTTGCCTATGGGGTTTCAGACATCACCGATTATCTCAAATATCGTTTTTAGGCAATTAGATATACTGATTCAAAAGTTATGCTCTTCACATGAAATTGTATATACAAGATATGCAGATGACATGTTGTTTTCATCTTCAAAAAATAGAACTTATGTGCATACAGATGATTTTATAAAAGAAATAAGAATCATTTTATCTACTATGGATTTTAAACTAAATGAACATAAAACATTAAAAGCAAGACATACATTATCATTAAATGGCTATACAATTCAATATTCAGATATTTCTACTATGAAATCAAAAAAGAAAATCATCATACATAATGAATCAGAGTTACATGAATTAAGGTTATCACATAAAAAGACTGATATTGTAAAAAAAATTATTCATATGATTGTTACAGAAAAAAAAGAACCTGAAGTCATATTAAAAAAATTATTTCAATATAAAATAAACTTGAAATTCATTCCTAGTGAAACATTAAAAAATAAGTATAGTCATGAACAACTTCTAAATAAAATATTAGGATATAGATCATATTTAATATCAATAATCCAATTTAATAAACTGTATTATTGTACACAAGATAAAACTATTGATAAATATATAAAAATTATAAATGATTTAGAAAAAATTGCAACACAGTATAGAATGAAAATAGAGAAACTTGAAAGAAAAATTGATAAAGAAAAGAAAAGAATTAAAAGTATTTTGATGCAACCAATTGATAAATTACAATTTACAATATGGGAAAAAGATGCTTTAAGTGAAGTAGGCTATACAACATTAAATAGTTTAAAAGGTGTAACAGAAAAGCATTTATACGGGAATATAAAAGGTATTGGTGAAGTTAAAGCAAAAAATATAGTTAGTATAGTTAATAAAGAATTATCTAAAACTAAGAGCAGGATATGACCCTCTAAATAGGGGTCAGGTGATTACTACTACTTTTTAGCATTTAGAATTTTATTAACACCTGACCCTTAAGTTCTTAATAGAAATTTTTAGAGTAGAATGCAATAATTACATATCAAAATAAAAAAGAGGAATTATGAATACATCTCAAATTGCAGAGTCAATATTAGATGATTATATAAATGATAAACTTAGTGAAGAAAGAATCAACTTTTTAATAACACAAGCCAATGAACAGTTTGATGAAATATCTTAAAATAAAGAGATATCTCATAGTTTTTTAAACCAAGTGAATGCACCCAAAAAATAGACAATATCATACTTATATATTTCTCATGTGAAACGAGGGTATATGTTGTGATTATATAAGTGAATTCGATAAAGACTTTAGAGACGTCATTCCCGTAAGCGATTTAGCTGATTTATTGGAATATAAGGAAGATGGTATAGAGGAGATGGATCAATTTGCATTTACAAATGCCTTACTCTATATTCAAAAATCAAAAGAAGTAAAAATAGAATTTTAACGCTATTTCAAAATAGGAGAATAGGGGGAGCCATATGTACATAGAGATGAAACAAAAAGAGATTAGAGTCTTAAAAGAGCAGCTTTGGTTGATGAACGGTCAAAAGTGCCCAGTCTTAGGTAAAGCTATGCCACTTGATAAAATGGTACTTGATCATGCACACAAAAGAAATGCGGAGGCATACTCACCTACTAAAGGTGTGGTTAGAGAAGCATTGGACAAGAGAGCTAACGCGATTTTGGGCAAGCTGGAAAATGCACTTAAGAGAACAGGGTTGGGGTATGAAGAAGACTTTGATTTACCTACGTTTTTAAGAAATGCGGCTGATTATTTTGAGAGAGGTGCTTATGTAGATGAACAGGGTGATATGTATGTGCATCCTAGTGAAGTACCTAAAGAGCCAAAGGTGAGTAAGAGCAACTATAATAAAATTAAGAAGCTGTATGATAATGAGCCTTTTGTACCCAAAAGAAAAGGGCAAGAGAAAAAACCTATGCCAAAATTTCCAGCGAGTAAGAAGCTAACAAAGGCGCTTAAAGTCTTGTTTGAAAAGTATGATGTATCTCCGTATAATTAAGAATATCTGGCCATAATTAGATATTAAAATAAAAAAGAGAAACAATGAACACATTTCATATTAAAGAACCGATACTAGAGGGTTATAAAAATACTAAACTTACTGAAGAAAGAATGGACCTTTTAACAACACAAGTCAATGAACAGCTTGATGAAATATCTCAAAATAAAGAGATCTATGATGCTTTTTTAAAGAAAGTGAATGCTCCCGAAAAGATAGACAAGATTATACTTTGGATACTTTTGATGTCAAATGAAGATGTCGTTGAGGAATACATAAGTGAATTTGGCAAGAATTTTAGAGAAATTATACCAGTGGGTGATTTAGCTGATTTATTACTTTATACCGTGTACCTAAAAAAAGTTGAGAATATTGAGTTAGAGGGGATTGACTGTTTATTGGAATATAAAGAAGGACTAGATGAAGTGGATCAATTTGCATTTACAAATGCTTTACTCTATGTTCAAAAATCAAAAGAAGTACAAATAGAATTTTAATTTTCACTAATTCTATTTAGTGACAAGGGGAGAGCCCACCCCTTTAATCAAGAATGAATGGAAAATTACGATGAGCAGCTGACATGGGATATGCCAGCAATTTCAAAGAGCTCAGAGGGCTTTTTACTATAGTATTGCTCCTCTACATCTTTAGACTGCTCATCGTATGGATTTGTCATCACATCTTGAAGCGTATGAATGAGCGAATAGTCTCCGTTAGTGGCTTGTTGATAAGCAGGTACGAGGAACCATTCTCGTAGTGTATATTTAGGATTGATACCTTTCATGTGTTCAGAAAGCTTCTCACACGATTCGGGAGAAGTGGCATTTATATTAACGGGGTTTGTATTTTGAATGAGAGTGTTCCACTTTTCAAGCCATTTTGACCAACTTGTTAAGATACCTTCATTGACTAAACCATCTTTGTAAAAACTTTTTTTGAGTGGCGAAATCTCTTTTGGAAGAGAAGAGAGTTCCCGAAAGAAGATTGTATAATCGACAGAAGTTTGTATCATTAAATTCATAAGTTCATTGAGTAATACCCCATCAAAAGTACTAAGCCCAAGCTTTGAAGCCCACATCTTTTTCATTTTCTCTTGCATGACTTTGGAAAAGTCATTTCTGATTTTATCTAGCTGAAGAAGAGCATTTTTATCCGACTGAAGTAAGGGCTGTAAAGCCATGCAAAACACATGAAAGTTACGTTGGGCTGCTTGTGGTTGATTGAGGAATGAAAAGTGAACGCCACCACCCGTCCATGGCTGATATTTAGGGTCAAACATATCAATAAATCCAAATGGTCCATAGTCGAGAGTGAAGCCTCCTGCCGCACAGTTATCGCTATTGAAGTTTCCTTGGCAGTATCCAACGCGGATCCAATTTGCCACAAGTGATGTGAGGCGAGAGCGGAACTCACCCGCAAGTAACAGCACTTTTTCTGCGGTAGATAAATTCTTGTCTATAACGTCACTGTACTCACGATCAATCAAGTGTAAGACAATCTTCTCAAGCTCTTCCATCGCTTTGGGGTGCTCATTTTTACGGGCACGGCGACCGAAAAGTTCGACTTGACCCACACGAATAAAGGAGGGTGCAACCCGTGTTGTAATAGCGACAGCCTCATCTATCATGACTTCGGGATCCTTTGAGTGCGAACCCTCCTTATACCATGGTCTTTGCACCTTTTCTATTTTTGAGGTATACAAACTCAAAGACCGTGATGTTGGCACGCCAAGCGCATACATATGCTCCTGTGCCAAAAACTCACGAATACTTGAACGTAAGACTGCACGACCGTCTGCCCCACGGCAGTATGGTGTTCGTCCACCGCCTTTAAGCTGCATTTCCCAACGTTTACCATTAATCACACCCTCAAAGACAGACATAGCACGACCATCACCATATCCATTTCCAGTTCCAAAGGGGCACTGCTGATAGTATTCGGTTCCGTAGATGGAAAGCGCATACCCACATGCCCAACCGACCTTTCTCATCGGCTCTGGTACCTGAGACATATCGCCGGAGAACATACGAACAAAATCAGCCGATTGTGCCAGACTATCTGCAAAGCCCAGTTCTCTAAAAAAGTTCTTACTGTGCGTAATGTACTGTGGGTCTTTGATAGGTGTTGGATTCACGGGGACATAGTGCCCTGAGAAGACTTGTCTGGGAGAGTGGTCAACACCGTCTGCTGTTGCATCAGGGTCGCAGTTAAGCGTGTCGAGAAGCGAATAATCTGCCAACGGTGCTAAATCATCGAGCGTTTCCACAGTAGCAGAGGTTTGTTTTATTTCTTTCATCGTTCTTCCTTATTGTAGAGACGTACGTAACAGAGGCAAAAGAAAGATAAAAACAATGTTTTAGCATTTCAATTCTCTCCATAACAAATAAATTGCTTGAATTATACACTTCTTTTTTAGGTTAATGGTACCCTTTATTTTATTATTGGAAAATTTAGTTAAAATGCGACATGAATAAAAAACAATTAGCTATTTTAAGTGTCGGAAATATATTACAGAAAGATGAAGGTATCGCTTTATATGCGAGTAAATATCTAGAGTCTAATTATAGTGTTCACCCAAGTGTGGATATCATCAATGGTGGTGTTGAAGGAATGAGTTTACTCAATAGCCTTATGGAATATGAGGAAATAGTTGTCCTTGATGCCATCGGAATTGAGGAGACTCCCGGTTCAATGTATAACTTCCCTATGTCAACATTTCGTGGTTTTTCTACGGATGAAGATGTTAATGAGGCGGGTGTCTTAGGATGTTTGAATATACTAGAAGGTAGAGGCGATACCCTACCTGAAGTCAGTCTTCTTGCTATTGTTCCAGATGTTATTGCTCCGGAGATAGGTTTAAGTGCTTCTCTTTCTAAACCCTTTGAAGCTTACATCTTAATGATTAAAAAAGAACTTGAGAATAAAGGATTTAGTTGTGAAGCTAAAGCTGATAAGCAAACGCTTGAGAGTGTGATAGAAAGTTTTGCTAGTTAAGGGAACCTAGTGCCTGGACGATTGAGTATATTTGATGATGTTACTTTTAAAGAAGACATTACAAAGAAGTTTGGTACGTTTAGAGATACTCTTGGTGTCTTGAATAAACACTATAACATCGCTCCTACCTTAGACATACCTATCTACACAAATACCAAGGTCTATACGTATGCACATTTTGGGTTGATACCCTCTTGGGCAAAAGAGCGCACTAGTATGCAAATTAATGCGCGTAGTGAAACGGTATTTGAAAAGAGTAGTTTTAAAGAAGCCTATAAGCAACGAAGATGTCTCATTCCCGTCAATGGATACTTTGAATGGAAAAAAGATGCGCAGAGTAAAATGAGTAAAGCGTATTTTATTGTATCAGCTAGTCATGACTATTTTGTATTTGCGGGTATTTATGAATCATGGTACGACAATACCCTTAAAAAAACTATACTTACCTGTGCTTTGCTTACCACGGAACCGAATGATAAAATTGCAAGTATTCATGACCGTATGCCTGTCATACTTGAAGAATACCAATGGGGATTATGGTTAGATAATCAAAGTACTTATCATGATCTTAATGCTCTCTATGTCCCTCTATCAAGTGACAAGATGAGATATTTTCCTGTGAGTGAGACTGTGAATAGTGTAAAAAATGACACTGTTGAATGCATTAAAGAGGAGAGTAAAGCTAGGCAGAGGACACTTTTTTAATAATGATAAAGATACTAAATTACTATTAAAACTACTAAAATTATAATAATAGATTCTTTTTATTAAGTATATGGTAAATATATAAATATTATTTTGATATAATAAAATATTAAAACTAAAATGTAAAGAAAATAATGACACTTAACGCACACAAATATTTTTCAGCAACTCTGGCTTTTTTAGTATGGGGTGTTTGGACTTACTATATCAATATCGAGAGTAGTAATAATCTGAACTCTGCAATGGCTCAAGGTATATTTAGTGCTACGGCAACGCTACTTATGGTGTATCTTGTAGAATATTTTTATAGCGTATTTCCACATGACAAAATATTTTTTCTCTTCCCCGCCATACTTTCTGTCATTATTGCATCTACCTTACTTATCTCTATGCATGTTTATATACATACTTACGATGTTCTAAATACGGTTTTACCAAGTATCATTATCTCTTTTTTCTTTTCAGTATACACAACACATATCATCATAAAAGATAGATATACAATAGCATTGAACCCCTAATAACTATCAGCTGTATGTAAATTGACTTTCTTTGAACTTGACTATATGGTGGAAATAATCTCTATTATTCTTTCAGACTCTCTTTTTTGCATTAATGTCAAAAAGTAGTATAATAAATAAAAGAGTGAGAAAGGATACAGAATGACCCCACAGGAACAAGAAATAAAAAAAATGCGGTCTGAGATCACAAAAGAGATGAGAGCGGTCTTTAAAGTCAATATGAAAGTATTTGACTGGGATATACCTGAAAACGATGATAGAAAATCTGCGGAGCTAATCTTGAGAGTGATGCAAGATGCTTTAGATGACTTAAACACAGAAGTTTCTGACGGGAAATATGATAGCTATTAAAGTAGAAAGGAATTAAAATGAGTACAAGTAATTTAAAACATTTAGAACGTGTTAAAGAGAATATTGACAAATCAAATGCATTAAGTGCGGAAGAAAAAAGTGACTCTATGAAACGCATTGAAGAGTGGTATGCTGAAGATCAAGCCTGGGGTACGTTCATCGCTGAACTGAGTGCAATATCACCCAAGGTAAAAACTATTTTAGGAAACCTTGGGCTTTTATGATTATTTATACCCACCTTTTCTAAGATGGGTGCTATAAACGCTATTTCTCAAATGTTACTAGAGTTTATGTGAAATAATGCTTCTGCATCAAGTCTATAAAAACGTTTAAGCTCTTCATAGACATCGGGAAAATATTTTTTGAATGTCTTGGGTGTTTCAAAAAAACGTTCGCTACACACTGCAAAAAATTCAGCTTCATGTGTAAGCGCATAGTGTCCTAAAAACACGAGCCTTTCTGAATATACATCCTGCTCTTCAATATCTTTTAATGTAGTAAAGGCTTTTGAAAAGACATCTGACCATCTTTTGTAGTTTGAACTTTCTAAAAGAGGTGTGCCATCTGCAATGCCATCTTCAAAATCTAACTCATGGGCAAACTCATGGATGATGACATTCTCTTTGCCCTGTTGTGCTATATTTTTTTCTATATCCTGCCATGAGATGACGACAGTGCCATTGGATGATTGTCCTTCAAGAACGGATGTACTATGCTGGTGTATGCCATTACTTGTATGTGATTCATCAACGATGAAGTGTTCCGGGTAGACAATAATACTAGAGACATGGTCTTTTTCACCCAGATCAAACCCAAGTCTCATGAGACAAGCATAAAATGCAATAATAACTTTGACCTTATCATTAATAAGCATTTTTGCGCCAATGAACTCTTTTTGATCGATAAAAAGAAGTATCATAAAGTGGAGTTTTTCTTTGTCTGTATGTGATAATGACTGGTATTGCTGTATAGGTTGAAGTATATTTTTATAGGGATTTGGAAAAGGCAGAGATTTAAGTCTTTTGTATATCCGTATTTGACGAAAATATCTTAGGCTTTTCCCAAAAAGAAAAAGTGCAATAAGCACAAAAAGGAATTGTATAAGTAGAAGATAGTAGCTTGTCATTAACTTAGCAACCTTTGTATTTTTTAAAGTGTATCACTTTTTGCTGCAGATGCTAATGAGTGATACTTGACATGAACAATTAAAAGTTATTATTATTTTGCTATACTCTTATAAGTTATTAACACAGACTTTATCAAATGCATACAAGGTATTCCATGCTTGACAATATGAACTTTTATCATTTTATGCACAAACAAATACTCGTAGTGATTATGATTTTTGCTGGTACGGGTGCGGGATACATTTATATTGGGTGGCTCTATTCTTCTTTACTTCCTGAACTTTTATGGTTTTCTCTCGTTCTAGCCCTCTCTTTTTGGGGATACAGACTCCATAGATTTTATTTGGACAATGATCTTAATATGGAGGAAAAGGAAAAATGGCTTCAGGAACTGAGATATTTTTTATTTTCTTATTTTTCAGTTTGGACGATTATGTTCGTTATGTACGTATCCCGTAGTAATATAGAGTTACATTATGTGGCTATTGCAACGCAATTGGGTGTTACTGTGGTCTCTGCTACTATTTTGGTCTCACAAAGAGAACTGGCAGTGGTTACTTTAGCTACTCTCATGCTTCCTTTAACCATTTATTTTATTTTTGTTGGGGAATTTTACAGCTACCTTTTGGCTGTTTTTACTGTGGTTTTAAGTGGTGTATTACTCTATTCGGCACAGAACACTTTTAATTATCTTATCAAAAGTCAATATCAGGCGTATCATGACTCCTTAACATCACTTGGTAATAGGTATTATTTTATTGAACTTCTAAATGACGCCATGAAAAGACAAAAAAAAGATTACAAACATATCTATCTCTTACTCATAGATCTTGACCATTTTAAGACAATTAATGATACTTTGGGACATGATGTTGGTGATGTATTGTTGCGTGAAGTGGCAAGCCGTATGTTGGCGCTTTCAAAAGAGTATGAAAATCATGTATCACGTCTTGGTGGAGATGAGTTTTGTATCCTTAGTACTTCGTACGCGACAGAAAAGGAATGTCTAGAACATGCATCACATTTTTCCAAAAATCTGTTGGAAGTTATTAGAGAAAGTTACCATATTGAGGAACAGCATTTATATATTAGTGCCAGTATAGGTGTGAGTATTATTCATAACCATGATATGGACGCCAGTACCTTTATAAAAGAAGCCGATATCGCAATGTATGAAGCCAAAGCAGTAGGGAGAAACGGGATTATTTATTTTAATGATGAACTTTCAAAACGTGTTGAATGGAAACTTGAAATAGAACGTTTATTGCATTTTTCTCTTAAAAACAATGAAATTTCCCTGAGTTATCAACCACAGTATAATTCTGAAAATGAGATTATTGGTTGTGAAGTCCTTGCCCGCTGGGACAATGAAAAACTTGGAGAAGTGTCTCCCTCAGAATTTATTCCTATTGCTGAAAAAACAGGGTTTATTATAGAATTGGGATTTGAGATTCTAAAAGAGTCAATTCTAACCTTTAAAAAATGGGAAGACAAAGGTATCTCTTTAAAGCAAATGTCCATTAACGTGAGTATGAGGCAACTCTTTCATCATAGTTTTGTTAATGATGTCAAAGAACTCTGTGAGAGGTGTCTGACCAAAGAACAATGTGAAAAAATCGTTTTTGAAATCACAGAGACTTCTGTTGCAGAGGACGTAAATCAACTGATTACAAATATGCAAATACTTCAAAACTATGGGATTCGTTTTTCAATGGATGATTTTGGTACAGGATACTCCTCTTTGAGTTATCTTCGTCAATTGCCCATCAATGAGATTAAAATTGACAAGTCTTTTATATCTGAATTAAATAATGATGACTCCGAGGAAGCCAAGTGCTTTGTTGAAACCATCTTTGCTATTGCCAAGAATCTTAAGTTAAAGATTGTTGCAGAGGGTATTGAAAATGAAGTACAACACGCATTTTTAGTCCAGCAAGAATGTGACCTCTTACAAGGTTATTATTTATCGGCACCGCTGAAAGATACTGACTTTGAAAATCTTTTTTTGACCATGAAAGCAGCGAGAACTTAAAATCCTTTCACTATCTGATACTAACAGTTTTCAGCTATAATCACCTATCTAAAACAAGGCTAACCCATGGCAAAACATCCCACACTACTACAACATTTTCGCTCTTTTGCATATCAGAACAATATCAAAGAGTTTGATAAGGCTTTGGAGTATTTTACTGTATTTGGTGGCACGGGATGGGATGTTGATGTTTCAAAAAGTGTTGCAACACTCATTGAAGATAAAATACTTGCCAACTATGAGCCACTACATGAGAGCATGACACGTTACACACATAACAATGGTTTGTACCATATGGTGTTGAACATTATTGCTTTGGGTGTTAACCATGAAAAAGATGTGTTAAAAAAAGCCAAAGTAGGTAAAGAAAAAGGCGAAGAAGCCATAGACTACCTAGTGAGTAAAAGTTTAATTAAGTTTGACTTGTCTCTTGAAAAACCTTTAACGCAGGAGGGTGGTAAATCAGACAGAGTGTTGTTTGACTTGCCTTTTATGCGTTTTTGGTTTGCTATGATTTCTCCTAATTACCAGACTATTGCAGAGGGCGATTACGATGAGTTTGCTCAAAAATGGCATAAAGTAAGAGATAATTTCTCTGTGTTGTTGTCTAACATTTTGGTATTGGATCTTGTAAAAGAAACATTTAATGAAAAGAATAAAGAAGACCCTATTGAAAAAATAGGATCTTACTACGATAAAAAAGTAGAAATAGACATACTTGCGAAAAAAAAGTCAGGTGCCATGATAGCCGGAGCGTGTAAATACTCTCCTAATCCAGCAAAAAGTAACATGATGGATACACTGATAGAGAAGTGTGCAAAAGCAGAATTAGATATTTCTGATTATGTACTTTTTTCTAAAAATGGATTTACCCCAGAAGTAGAGGTATTGAAAGAGAAGGAAGTGGTACTTTTATCTCAAAGTGAACTTTCTTCATTGCTAGATAATTTGAGTAAAGATGACTTGTTAGTATATAAAAATAAAAAGTATTAAGTTAAGAGATTAACACGCGAGTAAATACCTCTCTTCACACTCTCTTCACACTTCTATTTTATACTTGGTTTGTAATTAAAATATATCTAAAAGGATAATTTATGAACAAAGATATAAATCAAAATGACCGTAGAGGTTTTTTATCAAAAATGCTAGTAGTTGGAGCAAGTGGTGTCGCACTTTTTTCATCTTCAGCGTATGCTAGTGAATACAATGGTGGAACTTCAACACTTACAGAAGAACAAAAAGACAGACTTTTCTTTATCTATCAGGAAGAAAAAGTGGCGCGTGATGTCTATATTTATTTAGGTGAGTTATATCCGGATGAAAGTACATTTGCAAGTATCCAACTCTCTGAACAAAGACATATGGATGCAGCTCAAGAATTATGTATCAATTATGGTATTGATGTTTCTATGATCGATGAGAGTGAAAGTGCCTGTGGAGAGTTTTTTGTAGATTATCTACAAGATCTTTATGATGAGTGTATCAACTTAGGAGAAACTGAGTTAGTTGAGGCACTAAAAGTTGGTAAACTTATAGAAGAGACGGATATAGGTACATTAACTGAGTCTATAGAATCAATGGATATGCCTGATGATATTATTAGAACCTATGAAATTTTAAGAGAAGGTTCTTATAACCACCTTGAGTCATATGAAGCAGCAATTGCAAGAGAATTAAGATAAAATAGTACTATGATGACTAATAACAATACAAAACATGATAATCGTTTAGAGCCTGAATCGATGGTAGGCAAGTATTATCATGCGCTGTATAGTGGTGATCTTCAAAGTGTCAAAGAGATGATGACAGAAGAGTCATACATTATGACACTGGAGCCTTTTAGTATAAAGCTGTCTTTTCATGATCCCGTATTTAAAACACAGTGGGATCAGATAGAAGAGAGTAAGGATGCATTGGATGAAGTGGAAAAGAAAATCTCCAAAGAACTTCTCTCCCGCAACCTGTCACCACAAATAGAGATAACGAACACAGAACAAAATGGCTTGGAAAGAATGATAGTCCATTATACAAAAGATGGTAAAAACAAAAAACTTTATTTTTCAAAATCGGGTAGTGATTGGCGCATCAATTATTTTGCCGGTCGTCCGGTAAAGCCAGGTTATCTTGCTTCGATTAAAAACTGGATGCTGTCAATATTGCCAAAAATTACATAATATATTTTAAGACTTGGCCCAGATAAGTTTAAATTCACTTCCTTTGGAAAGTTCTGAATCAAGGTGTATCTTTATATGATACTCTTTACAGATCTGTGAGACGATATCCAGTCCAACACCAAATCCTCCTTCTAAACTATGGTGGGACTTAAAACGTTTAAAAATATTCTGTTGATCTTTTTTTGATATGCCCAAGCCATTGTCTTTTACAGACAAGTACTCTTCTGTCAACGTCACTTCTATTAGACCATTTTTCTTCGTAAACTTGATAGCATTGGATAGAAGATTGTCTATGAGAAGTATTAATTTTCTTTTATCCATATGGATGATCTTATGTTCCATTTTACAGCTTAGGTGTAAGTGCTTAAAATGTATGAGTGTATCAACATGTTTTACTCTCTCTTCAACCACTTCTTTTACGTCTATAGGCCTGTCTTCATACTGTATATAGTCATGGAAGGAGGCAAAGGAGAGATCGTTGTACAGACCGGAGAGGGTTTTAGTCGCTATATCTATACGATCAAGTGAGCGGATCTGTTTTGTACTAAGGTTTTCCTTATCCATGTGTTCAAAACTCATGAGTATGGTACTGATCGGAGTATTCATCTCATGGGTTGCATCTTTCATAAATTTTCTCAAACTAGAGATAGATCTGTTGATAGGAGAAAGCATAATCTTGGACAAAATCAAAGCAATAAAAATAAGAAAAGGGAAAGCATACAGGGCAATAAGCGCAATACGTTCTTTAATTTCCTCTAACTTATGAGGGGCAAGTGCCTTTTTAGTGACGATATACTTGACATCCAAATACTCTTTATAGAGAGATTCCACAAGATAATACTCTTCATTATTGACATAAAAGAATTGAGAAAGGTCAATCGTTTCATTATGAAAAGTGGAGACTATTAATTCCCTTTTATTATCATAGAGTGCTATGCCGTAACCCTCTTCATAAAAGGTAAATTCTTCATCTTTATTTAGATGATAATATTCTAATTTCGCATTAATACTTTTTACTTTATAGCGCATTTCAAGACGCAGTTGATCAATAAGAGATTTTTTTTGATCCATATAATAGAGGTACGCCATACCAGAAGCTAAAAGACTTAGGGAGCCTAAGTAGACCACCATGAAAAAGATGATACTTTTGGTACTGGCTCGCATTAGTCAGAGACTTTCATCTCAAATCTGTACCCAAGACCTCTGAGATTGTGTATCATATCTTTATTAAGATGTTTTCTAAGGTTCTTTATATGGGCTCTTAGAGATTCTGCTGAAGGCGTTTCATCATAATCCCAAAGTACTTCATTAAGGCTCTCAAATGTAATGATTTCATTGGGGTGCTTTAAAAAGTGTTTAAGCAGTTTAAGTTCTTTTTGAGGCAAAGAGATACTCTCTTTACCTTTATATAATAACTCTGTATCTATATCAAAAGTGATATTTTCATCTATTTGTACAATGGTGGAGCGTTGTTGTGTAAATGAACGTTTCTGAATATTTTTAATGCGTAAAAGCAGTTCTGCAAGCTCAAAAGGTTTTTTGAGGTAATCATCAGCACCACTTTCAAAACCTTTGGAAATATCTTCAATATCATTCAGTGAAGTCACAAAGATGGTAGGGGTTCTGTCTCCGTTTTCTCGGAGGGTCTGAAGTAAGTCGAAACCTTTGATTACAGGGACATTTACATCAAAGATATAGAGATCATATTGAGATTCGTAAGCACTTTCAAGTGCCTCTTGTCCATCATAGACAAGATCCAATTCAAAATGCTTATCTTCCAAGTATTCAGACATGATGTCAGATAAAGCGATATCGTCTTCCAATAATAAAATTTTCATAACTCCTCCTACTCGCTGTAAATATTATAACATATTGAGGAAAATAAGACTTCATACTCTTTTCATACTTTTTAACTATAATAAATATATAAATGAAGAAAGGTGTCCCTATGCGATATATGTTAATTATTCCTATATTTTGTATATTTGGCACCATATCTCTTTATGCTGAGGAAAACAGTTTGGGTGATATCTTGCAGAGAGTAGGGGAGCAGAAAACCTTTGTAAAGCCAGCACCTAAAAAGAAAATTCTTAAAAAAAAATCACGTTTCATTTTTAAAGATACTTATAATGATAATGGTATTGGCTCTAAAGGTAAGGCACGTGAGAAAAAGAAATCGAAAAGCTATGATTATGCCAATAAATCCAGGTTTAAATTTAAAATTAATGATGGTTCACCACAGAGTAATATGATGGGTGGTTCGGGTGGTACGTCTGCCGGTATGTCTGCAGGTGGTATGAGTGGAGGCAGCATGGGTGGTGGCGGTAAGGGCAGAGGTGGCGGCGGCCGATAATTTTCTTTTCCTCTCTTTTTTACTTCATAGTCACTTCATACTCTTTTCCTATACTTTTACTGTAACAAAAACTTAGGGCACTTCTAATAACCCTAGTCATTCATAACATCAATAGCTTTTGTCTAGGCTAGGCACTCTTTTGAAGTCCTAGCCTAGACAAAAGCTAGTGATGCCCAAAGGGTGGACTTTGCAAACGCAATCTTTCACAAGATACTTACTTCGTCTTAGCTAAGGCTAGGACTTGAAAGCCTCTCGCAAAATCTTACATTTGCAAAACCCATTATGAGTGACTAGGGTTATTAGAAGTGCCCTTAACATTAAAAGGATTCATCATGAAAAAAACTTTATTAACATTAGGTGCAATAGCACTCTTCTCTTCTCCTTCACTATTTGCGGCTGAAGATAACCTTCAAAAGCACCTTAAAATGCAAGAAAAAATTGAAAAGCAAGAAAGAAACCAATATAAAAATAAAAATAAAAATAGTGATGAGATGGGTAGTGGTAAAAAACACCAACATAAACATCAGTATAAAGGTACTAACTCAAATGGATCACATTCAGGTTCAGGTGGTGGACAAAGAGGTGGCGGTGGCGGACGTCATTAAGGACAAAGGGTAGCGGTAGTTAAGAGCAGCAACTTCCGTTATTTTTCTCGGTATCATTTATATTGAATTGCGGATTTTCTTTATGATTCATTGTCTATTATGACCCTGTTATTTTAAAGTGAATTAATATATTTTGATACGGCATGAAGCTCTTCTTTGCTATGTTGACGCATAAAATCTTTTTTCATTTTTTTTATGATACTCATAGATTTCCTCTTTCCTGTAGCATAGTCTTGCATCGCTTTTTCTATGGTAGCAACAGGCATGCCTTTGATCACTTTAGATTTTCCCATAGATTTTGTTTCTCCAGTTACCCCATGACAACTTTTGCATTTCTTGGTATAAAGAGAACTTCCGGATGAGGCAAGTAAGAAACTCCCACATAAGAGTGGTAATAGTATTTTAACAACAATCATTTTTTCTCCTAATATGTATAATAATATTCTATTACCTCCAGCCTTAAAAGCTTATTTTATTACATGAAAAGGTGATGTGTCGCATCTTTATTTTATGTTATAATTTATATATTATATTAAGGGGAGTGAGATGGGACAAAAAAAGCGTTTTAATCATCTGTTAGTAAGTGTGCTTACATTGGTAACTTTGACACAGGGAGTGAAGGCAATGCCGATGTTTACGGCACAAACAGGAATGGACTGTGTAGTCTGTCACACACAGCAAATGCCAAGACTTAACAAATTTGGTAGGAAATTTGCTGCTTCAGGTATGACCATCAGTCAAAAAGTTCAAGATATGAATGCTCCGGAATCAGGGTTTGTTTCAAATGTGGATATTAACCCATCACTGCTCATAAAATCAAAATATAATAAGACCTATGACAAACCGGATGGTAAAGGAAATATTCCTGACGATGGTACCAATGCAGGAGAATGGTCTGCGATCCGTGCTGCAATACTTATGCTTGGAGGACGTGTATCTGAAAATGTAGGTGCGATTATAAAACTAAACCACAGAAAAGTAGAAGGTGAATCCATAGATGGTAAAGTTGTTTACGTGCATGCTTTAGATGATGAAAGTTATCTTGGAGCGGTTTTCTTCTCCACATCAAACCTTGGACCCTTCTCAGGTATGGAATTCTATAACACAGGACTCTATAAACCACTAAGAATGTTTGACATGAAGAACTACAACAATGCAACACAAAAAGAAAAGATAGGTGCAAGAGCAGCCACTGGTTTTCAAGTCTATTATGACAGAGACGGTCTTTTTGATGAAAACGACCACTTCTTTGTAACAGCAGGTATGTATGCACCGGCACAGGATAATGCCATTTATGACATTTCAGACAACTTCATACCATTTGCAAGAATTGCTTATGAATATCTCTACAGTGATTTTAACTTTATCTTTGGTGCTTTCATCCTGAAAGGTGGCGACATAGTAGCAGATACTGCCGCACTGAGCATCAAACGTGAGACATATGGAATTGACCTTCAAATAGAAGGAAGCATCATGGAAAGAGAAGTCACGCTTGCAGCAACAAAAGTATTTAAAAATGATGTTGAATACAGCGGTCTGGCTTCCGGTATAGATAAGTTCCATAGTGAAAACATGTATGATGAAGGTTTCTCTGTACAAGGTGCTGTCAGCATTACAGAAGCCATCATTGCAAAAGCTTCATACATGAACTATAACGATAAGAATGAGTACCGAAAAGATGGAAATGGTGGTCAAAAGCCGGGTAAAACAACAAAGATCAACGTAAAAGATCTTGACTATGCCATTGGTTTGGGAGTTGATTATGGATTTACACTTTATGTTCCTATGAAAGTTGCAGTAGAGTATGCTTGGATGAAGCCGTCATTGGATAGAGTGGAAAACTATGAGAGTTTTATGGTCACACTTACTCTTCCTTTCTAAGGAAAAAAGTGTTATCAGGTTTTACCCAATGGGTAATAATGAAAATAGTATTATAAACTAGAATAAAGAGAAGGGTATAGAATGAAAAGAAGTATTCAAAAAAGAATTTTAAGACTGAGTTTGGTCACAACACTGTTACTTGGATCGAGTGCCTATGCGGGTAAGATCATCGGGGCCAATGCAAATGACCCATATGTGCACACTACACCTCTTCCTACACAGTTTGGTTTTGGTGGATGGGATCTGAGCGATGTTGCAGTGAAGATCACTGATACGGATTATGATGCAATTGCAAAGACATTTTATGCTGATGGTACCTATGACAAGATGGTACTTGGAGACTCTTTTGAGTCTGAGATCAGTACTGATGGTGAAGTAAGAGGATTACTTCATGGAAAAGACTGGCCTGTAGGAGAGCCGTCTGGTATTAAGATAGTGAATGGTGACAGTCTACGGCACGGTAAGCCCGATAATTGTATTATGACAACTTCATACTTATCGATAGATGACAATCCTGCGGGAGTGAATGGATATCTCGACAGTGCTACACCTGCACCTACAATCTGTTCAAGTGCATTCCAAACACATAAGCGTTTTAAGATCAATATGTTGGAATCAATGGTTGCAGGAAAGAATCCGGATGACTATGGAAATCCTGTGGAACTGGTATTTAATTTAGTGGATGGAGATACTTCTGCACTACGCTATCAGGTTTTGCAAAAGATCAATAACTATACAGGCATGAGATTGGATGGATATACAGTAGAAGTAGTCGATGCTTCGGGGACTGTAAATCCTGCACTGACACTTTCTTTGGGTGTAGCTGAAGATGACGGTTCAGATATTTGGTCTTGGGATTCACTGGCAACATTTTCACATGGTTTATGGGGAGCGGCTGATGGGGATCATTTTCCAACAGATGGCTTCTTTGATAAAGTATCTGCGGGACTTAAAGTGACAGGACATAATACAAGTGTTATTACAGGAGGTACAGATACATTAGGAAGTAATTATAATGCACTTTTTGGGTATTGGCTACCTTCAAAATGGCAACCAACAGGTATTTTCTGGGATGATGATAATGATCCGTTAACCGATGCTGCTTTAGTAGCATTTTGGGGTACTGCGCCAGATGCACCTGCTGGTACATCACCAGCATGGCATAAAGGTATGGCAGATAACTGGGCCATACCAACAGACTCAGAATTTCTTGCGTGGATGACAAGTCCTTTATATGCATCAGGTCATATTGAAGATACACTCAATTTAGGATTAAATTATATTGTTAATGTTGGTTCTAATGCTGCATTGGGTGGTAAATTCACTATTCGTATCACACCACATATAGCATTTGATCAGACACCGCCAAGCTATGCAGATGAAAATGGTTCTATTGATCCTGAGCTACCTCTTATTACAGATGGAACTGTTGCAATTGCACCGACACCGACATTTATAATTGGTGATATACTGACACTTTCACTAAAAGATGCAGATCAAAATGTTGATCCGGCAGTAAAAGACACCACAACGGTAACCGTGACTACAGATACGGGAGATAAAGAGACAGTGACAGTGACAGAAACAGAAGTTGCAAGTGCAATCTTTACTGCGACTATAGCAAGTGAACTGACTACTGCCAGTCCTGTTGTTGGCGATGGGAAAATGAATGTGATCAAAGACAGTGTTGTTACTGTTTCCTATAGTGACAATATACACTCCGATACAGCATCAACAACGGCTACGATCCCTGCTGATGATTTGGATGATGCCGTAGATTCAAGCGGTAATACAGCGAGTTCCGGAGGTGGTTGTACATACAATCCTAATGGCACTGGCTTCGATATGATGCTCTTGTTTATGATGGCATTGGGTGCACTTTATCCATTTAGAAGAAGATTTTTAAAATAAGTCTTTTCTATGAATAAATTAAACATACAATAGGGAGCAGTATTACTGGCTGCTCCAATTTTTGTACTGTTTTATATCAGTATGTTCCAAGATCAGACGCTTGATCTGCAGAGCATACTCTCCGATACAAAATCCCTTTTTTTTCTTATTGTTTTTTATCCTGTAGTGGAAGAGTTGGCTTTTAGAGGAGTGATGCAAGAGTTCATTGTTTCAAAGACAAAACGCTATCCTGCTTTTTATATGATCTCAGTATTTTGCATTTTTTCTCTTTGAGTTATGTGTGCCATCATAACATATATTTAATACAAAAAAACGACTTAAGGTTTTTTATGAAGTATTTCACTTTTTGTGCCGTCAATAAATGTGAGCTGCACATCAATAGATTTTGCAGTCCCTAATTCTAGTCTTAACATGATCAAATCTTTTTTGATTGTTGAAATACCATCACTTTTACATGGTGCTAATGTCCAAACTTTGTCTAAGGTATCAGAGTTAATGCTGTAATGTACTTCTTTGATGCCACAGGTATAGGCTTCTAGGTGGGTAAAGTAGATGAGTTGTTTTCCATTAAAATCACGAAAACTCACCCATGAGTTTTGTGTCATGCCCAATATTTTTTTCATTTGTTCATCTGGCATGGCATGGAGTGTTGGGGTAAAAAGAGTGAAGAAAAGTAGAAATGTTATGAGTATTTTAAAATGTTTCATCGTGTGCTCCTTTAAGAGGCTAATGTTATACGATAACCATTCTATGTTTAGTTTAAGATAAAAGACCATAACACACTTTTATTTATGGCAGTGATGAAGTAATGACTTTACCTATAGGTGAAGTGACGTAGGTTTGGTAGTGCCTGTGCTATGTCAGAGAGTTTATAGGGTCCCAATGGGTTCTTTTCTATACAAAGCCATACAAGACTTTGCACTTTTAGTAGATCATTGATATTTTCTAATCTATTGTGTGTGACATCAAGAAAGACTAACTGTGTTGAGTGTCTAATGTGCTTTAGGGTTGAGATGCTGTTATGGTTAGCTTCTAGTTTTTTTAACTTTTGATGGTTTGCTAGCGGAGAAAGATCGCTGATGTTGTTATATTTGATAAAAAGATGTTTGAGTTTTGGTAAGTTTTTGAGTACTTCAATGTCCGATATGTTATTGTTTGCAAATGACAATTTATGTAGGTTTGTAAGGGTAGCAATGGCATCGATATTTGTGAGTGCGTTACGTGAGAGGGTGAGTGCTTGAATCCATGTTAACTCAGCTATGGACTCGGGTAAGACAGATAAACCTAAATCACTGAGGTTTAAGTAGTGTATTTGCTCTGCTTTACAATGGGCTATCTTTTGTTCGGCTATGTCCTGGGCTATCTCTGAGGGATTCATTTTTTCTCTTCTTCATTTTTTCTGCTGTGAATGTAACAAACTTTTTATTAAAAACGGATATGGTATTTGTTGAAAAGTTCTATTTTTGAAGAGACATTAGATTTGTTAAAGATATTTTTCATATGTGTTTTAAGCGTATTGATGGATATATTTAATGTTTTGGCTATGTCTACATAAGATGAACCCGTTAAAACTTGTTTAACGATGGTTTTTTCCTGATTGGTTAAAAAGCGCATCTCTTCATCTATACGAATACATTTACTGTAGAGGGTGTTACGTTCTCTGTCATAAAGTGGACGCAGGAGTATGGCTAACATACATTTTGCAGTTTTAAGTTTTTCTATGTCCATCTCGTTCTCTGATTTAGAGATGAAACAGACATAGCCTATCATCTCTTTATTGTCATAAGAAAAAACAGGCATCATTACGGCACTTTTCATTTGAAGTTCTTCTGTAAAAGAAGTGGCTTCTCGTTTATTGATAAACCCTCTAAAGAGCTGATACAGGTCCGTGATCTTGTCATGTTTTAAACCTGAAGCAAAGTGTTTGTCACAATTGGCCACAAACTTTTCCCATCTAAAGTTCTTTTTGTTGAAGATGTATTTTTTTAACAAATGCGTAAGCAGCCTGTGTTTTTCCAAAACATATTCGGGGTTTACCATTTCATGTTCATGCATATAAACCGTAATAAAATCTGCACCAGAATGTTCAAGAAAATAATCATTGTATTGATGCAGTATGAGTTTAACTTTTTTACCTTCTATAATACAGGCTTGTAACTCTATCATTTTACGTAGTATATCGGGGTCATTTATTTGTATGGGCATAATATGTACTTTATATTTTTATTTATGCATTCATTTTAAGATAAAAAGCTTAAAAAAAACCATAAATAACCCTTTTGGGTGATGTATTGAATTTATTATTCTGATAAGCTATTGAAATATATCTTATAGGGGTATAAATTTTTTTTAGAAGG
>WTAE01000132.1 GCA_013139765.1 Sulfurovum sp. | reverse complement strand
CTTTTTCATAGAGTACTTTTTGTTCTACTTTCGCAAATAAGATACGAGGTGGTTTGCCAAAGTATCCCAGTTCGGCTATCTTTACTTCACTCTCTAGGTTTGTCAGTGCTGACATCTTCTCTTTTGTGTCGCTGATTGTGGGGCGTTCGCTTAGAAAGACCCAAGTGAGATGGAGCTTTTTTTCGTCTGTCCACTTTCCCTCGATGATATCTTTGAAATCCTCTTTAATAGAAGCATAGTTATCAAGGATGATAGACGAAGCGATGAAGAGTCTCATGAAATACCTTTTTTACCATTATATTGAATTTATCGTAAAATATGTCAATATGACATACTATAACGAGCTAATACACTTTTTCTGATATGATTGTACTACTTAGAATTTAGGAAATATCATGTCAGTTCAAAATAGTATAAAATGCCCTAACTGTGGTACACAGATCGATATCGATGAGATATTTTACCATCAGATAGAAGAGAAGTTTAAACAACAACATCTACAAGACCAAAAAAAACTCAAAGATGAAATAGAAGCAAAACGCAAAGAGTACAAAACACACTTAGATACACTAAAAGTCAAAGAAGATGCGCTCAAAGAAGAGAAAGAGAAGTTTGATGAGGAGTTAAGAAAAGCGACTCATGCACAGCTCAAAGTTGAACGTGCCAAGCTTCAAGATGCACTTAAAAAAGAGTTAGTGGAAGAGCAGAGTGAGTCTATGGCCTTACTTCAAAAAGAGCTTGAAGAGAAATCTAAACAAGTTCAAGAGCTCAATGCTTCTAAAGCGATGATAGAAAAACTCAAAAGAGAAAAAGATGAGGTGGCGTCTAAAGCTAAAGCGGATGCACAGATAGCCTTGAGCAAACAACTTTTAGAAGAGAAAGAGAAGTTAGCCAAACAAGCTAATGAGATGAAAGAACAAACACTCAAAGAGATACGCGAAGCTTCTGAACTCGAACTCAAAGCCAAAGATGAGCAGATAGCACAGATGGCAAAGAGTATAGAAGATGCTAAAAGAAAAGCAGAGCAAGGTTCTATGCAGATACAGGGTGAAGCACTGGAACTTGCCATAGAGGGGTGGTTGAGTTCTCAGTTTCCTTTTGACACGGTTGATGAGGTCAAAAAAGGTGCATTTGGTGCAGACTGTGTGCAGACCATCCATACCAGAGAGTTACAAAACTGTGGAGTCATCTGTTATGAGAGTAAGAATACCAAAGCTTGGTCTGATAGCTGGGTAACTAAACTCAAACAAGACATGCTCAAAGTCAATGCAGACATCGGTGTACTTGTGACATCTGTGTACCCTAAAGATATGGATAGGATGGGCTTTGTGGATGGCATCTGGGTCTGTAGTCTAGATGAGTTCAAGGGTTCTGTCTCACTCTTACGTGAAAGCCTCATACGTGTACATAAAACGGTACAAAAAGAGGAAAACAGAGGTGATAAAATGGCACTGCTTTATAACTACCTTACAGGTAACGAGTTTGGTATGCAGATGAAGTCCATAGTAGACGGATTCATGACCATGCAAACAGAACTAGACAAAGAACGCCGATCCCTTATGGCAAGTTGGAAACGACGTCAAAAGCTCATAGATGGTGTATTGCAAAACACCACTGAGATGTATGGTTCGTTGCAGGGGATTGCTGGGTCTGGGGCTCTTGGGCATATTGAGGCGTTGGAGTTACCTGAGGAGATAGATAGTGACCAATAGTAGAATGATTCCTAAAAAATTGTGGAACAATAAAGTACTTTATCAATCTGAAAAGCTTGTAGAGGTTTATAAAGAAAAATTAATAGAATTATCATTATATGAAGATGCTAGAAAAGCTGAAGAATATGGGAAAGGGGCAGTTGGAGGGAAAGATGAAGAAGTAACTCATATACATTTTTCTGAACGATTTTTAGCCTCATCGACAAGAATACAATATGTATTATTGAACCCAAATGGCGAATTTGATGTAATGTCGAAAGATTTACAAGTTACCTTCTCAAGTGGTAATATATCTATTTTAGATATTCCTTCAGGGACTGGTGCTGGAATATTATCACTACTTTGTAATATTTCTGAACTACGCATTAACTCAAATTTACCAAGATTACCTTTATATATAGATATAGTTGGAGGAGATTTTTCCTCTTCAGCATTGAAAATTTATAGGGAATTATTGAGTGAAATAAAAGATTACTTAGCTCAACAATTAATTTTTATTGAATATAAAGCCATTGAATGGGATGCAGGAGATCTATTATCTACTAATGGACTTTTAAAGAATTGGATAATTGATGAAGATGCATATGAGGAATATTATATATTAATGTCAGCTTTTAGTGGAGTAAAGGAACCCATTTACAAAGAATTTGAAGAATCATTTAAGTTTATTCAGAACTATACTCTTCATTTAGTTACAACAACCATGTATATTGAACCTGCTTCTAATGAGGGAAAGAAGTTTTTAAAGTTAATAAATCGATTAATGCAGATGATAGAAAGATGGTTTGAAAAGGATAAAGCAGTAACAGAGAGTAGGTTTAACTGGTATGATGCTATCAGAGAAAATAAGGCTAAAAGTACAGTTTCTATTGAATTATATAAACGGAAAGAATTATAATGGGTAATCTTTATGACATTGTTGCGAGAAGATCACTCAATTATGCTGGAAGTTTAAATCCAATCATATACTTAACAGTGAGATGTTTTTTTGAAAGTTTCTCTGATAAAGCTAGAGAAGATGATTTTTTTATGGATTTTCTTGAAAGAAAATTATTTATACGAAATAATTGGGCTACTAAAAAGTATAAGCTTTTTAAAGAAAAGAATGTAGATGGGTTTATTTATAGAGATACATTATCACTTTCAGCTTTTGGAATTATTGCAGAATCATATTTAATGTTAAAAATAGCAGACTCTTCAATAATAAAAAATAAAGAGTACGTTTATAGCTATTTACTTCCTAAACGTACAAGTTCATCCAGAAATTTTGTATATTATTTTAATGGTTATAAAAAAAGAAATTACAGTATAAATCAAGCTTTTAATGAAAACCAAAATCAAATAGCAATAGTTTTAGATTTAGAAAAGTTTTACCCATCAATAGATAAGCTAAAAAGTAAAGATATATTTTTTGATAAACTAGACATATCTAATAATAGTTATATCTACCAACTATCTGAAAAAATAACTTCTTCGGTTTTGGAACAATCACAACAAGGCATTCCAATTGGACTGAATATAAATCATCTAATAGCTCAAACATATTTAGATGAATTTGATAAACAGTTAAATAGAAAATTTCCAAATAAATACTTTAGGTATGTTGATGATATTGTCATCATATGTGATGCATCTGAGGAAGGAGATGTAAAGAGAGAGGTAATGTTAAACTTACCAAATGAATTGAAAATTAATGAAACTAAAACAGATAGGCTGACATATGATGATTGGAAATTATTAAGTAAGGATCATGATAATCAAAATGAGAGTTTACATGATTTACTACATCTTATTACAGCTTATCTGTCAATGCATCCGTCAAAACTTGATACTCTGGCTAAAGATATTCGTAAGGCTGGTTACAATATTCCTTTAAAAAGAGTTGCTAATCAAGCTAAGAATAGTAAATTCATGCTTTTCCTTGTAAGTCTTTTTGAGAAAAAAAAGAAATATGGAGTAACAGAGATATATTTTATGAAGGCAGAAATAATAGTTGGAAAACTCTTAGCATTAAAAAAGTTTTACACAGGTCAATTTAAAGAATTGATAAAACTGAACTATGATAATGACAATTCTGCGGAAAATAGAAGCAATACTCAACACTTAAAATATATTATTAATAGACTTCTTTATCTTTCAACTATAGATGAGTTATCTGAGTTGGAAATACCTAATACAGAAAAATTTAATGATACGAAAGAAGTTATTTATGCTTTGTCTTCAAAAGATTTAACACAGGTAATTAGATATGGAGGTAAAGTTGTTCAAACTGTATGTGAATTGTGGATTGAAAATGAGTTTGAAATATTAGATTTATCTTATGATGATTTAAAAAAAATTACAAGTATAGATAATGTTATCGATTCAATTATAGTAATGGCACTTTACAAAATAATAAATTTTAATATGGAAGATATATTGAGTATGATAGATATTGAAAATCAAGAATATATTCAAGTAGTTCTTGATAGTTCATATAGGGTGAAAAATCAAGATAATGAATTTTTACTTGAAATTCAAGGACTTCTAAAAGATAAAAGTTTAGAAGAAAAATATTATTTATTAACGACAAAATACGATGATAAAGAAGAATCTTTATTGTCTGGATTAAGTTTAGATATGGGTTACTCTTTGTGAGAAACGCAAATAGACTAGTGTGACTACATAGGCTTAAATGAATAGGGGTCAAGTGATAATGACAAGTTTATTCTTTATCAAGTTTGACTTCTTGAATCAAAAAATCACACTATTCAAAACTATTGTATAATGTCCGAAATTCATAGCAAGGATTTTTATTGACCTATGTACTTAAGCAATATGACGTCATAAAAGGTGAAAAAGTAGAAAACTTTTTGGTAGATGTGGTAAAACTATCTGAACCACTAGCCCATAAAGTTTTACAAAAGGGTAGAGTCGTTGACCATAAAAAAGGCATAGTATGCAAACAGAATTAGCAAATACAATAAATGATGAGAATATAGAGAAACTGGTAAGAACATTTTACCCTATGGTACTCGAAGATACCTTGGTAGGACCATTTTTTGTGGAAAAATTAGGTGATGATATCAACTCTGATGTATGGGAAGAACATCTTGTACTCATCAGTCAGTTTTGGGCTTTTGTGGCTTTGGGGGATGAGCGCTATAACGGACACCCTATGAGACCACACTTCGAGATAGAAGGCATAAGTAGAAAGGCTTTTGAACAGTGGCTTAAACTGTTTCATGAGGCAGTAGATAAAGTGTATATTCCACGGTCAGGTGAATTTTTCAAACTAAAAAGTACAGACATCGCTTCAAACTTTATGCGTAATTTGGGAATTTAAAGAAGTAATGGAGTATTAGTTTATGAACATAAAAGTTGTTTGTCCTCATTGTTTGGAAGTAAACAGTGTAGAACAGAAAGTATCATACTTTGCTGAACATTGTAATGCCTGTGAAGCATCCCTGTTAGAAAGCAAAGCACTGAATGTAAACTTAGCTATATTGGACTATTTTATTGCAACGTCTGAATTACCTGTGATCGTAGACTTTTGGGCACCTTGGTGTGGTCCCTGTGTGACGATGGCACCACATTTTGAAACTGCGGCACTTGCCATGCCCTTACAAGCACAGTTTTTAAAAGTAAACAATGACGATGCTCAAACACAAAATTCAAATATCATCATCGTAAACATCCCCGCTGTACTTGTGTTTAAAGATGGAAAAGAGATAGATAGATTTACAGGAGCACGCAGCAGCAAGCAGATCATCAAATGGGTTCAGCAGTATGTTTAGTGTATTTACTGAAAGATTATCGCTCTGGAGTCTAGAAATCTCACTGCTCATCATGAATAGTAGTTGGGTAATGCTAATTTAATCCACTTTTGGCACCTATACTTCCAAAGAAAGGAAACAGTTTAGCTTCTTATAGACTACTCTTCTTCAAGTGCCATTTTTCGTGCTATATATGTTGCTGTTGGGGCATCCACAGTATTGATATGCAAAAAATAGGAGTCAGGTGATTACTATTACTTTTTAGCATTTAGAATTTTATTAACACCTGACCCTTAAGTTCTTAATAGAAATTTTTAGAATAGAATGTAATAATTACAAATTAAAATAAAAAAGAGAAATAATGCA
>WTAE01000198.1 GCA_013139765.1 Sulfurovum sp. | reverse complement strand
TGAGACATAAGTCTTGCTTGAAGTCCTACATGCGTATCTCCCATGTCTCCTTCAATTTCTGTTTTTGGTGTAAGTGCTGCCACTGAATCCACAACAATGAGGTCTACTGCACCTGAACGTGCCAATGTTTCAAGTACATCAAGAGCTTGTTCACCAAAGTCTGGTTGAGAGACAAGTAAGTTGTCTGTGTCTACCCCTAAGTTTTTAGCATACACAACATCTAAAGCATGTTCTGCATCAATAAAAGCACAAACCATCTCTTTTTTCTGTGCAGAAGCAATAGTTTGCAACGCAAGCGTTGTTTTACCAGAAGACTCAGGACCATAAATCTCAATGACACGTCCTTGAGGAATACCACCAATTCCCAGTGCCATATCTAGCCCAAGTGAACCAGTTGAGATACATTCAATAGGTTCAAACTCTTTGTCACCCAATCTCATGAGTGTACCTTTACCAAACGTTTTGTCTATCTGTTTGATTGCCATATCTAGTGCTTTTTGTTTGTTTGCGTCCATTGCCATTGTCATATCCTTCACCTCTTAATATATTGAATTTTATCTAAATAAACATGTTTTACTTAGTCATGTTGGCAGTTTAATATAAATTTGAAGAAATAGGCAAAAATATTGCAAATTGACATGTTTTTGCTTTTAGGTGACGCAGTTAGTATTATAATTAGGATTCTATTGGTTTACATTCTTTTTAGGAATGATAGTATTGGTACTCTCATCATGGTCTTTTCTAAAGTTCTGTTCTCTGGGGTCTGCACGCATTACGTTTAACATCAAAAAAACATAGCCACCCACAAAAAAAACCATAAACAAAAATGTCAATGTTAAGATCCAACCCAAAGCCATACAAACTCCTTTTAGGCTCATTATACTCTTTGCCCCCTTATGCTAAAATGCAAGAACTACTATACAGAATTTAATACGAAGAGAACCCTATGCCAAAAACAATTCAACTTGCACACTCTCCAGATGCAGATGACATTTTCATGTACTTTGCCATTAAATTTGGTTGGGTAGACACCAAAGGGTACACATTTACAAACATAGGACTAGACATAGAAACCCTCAATGTTGAAGCACTTAAAGGTACCTATGATGTTTCTGCCATTAGCTTTGGGATGTACCCACTGATTAAAGAGGAGTATGCCATGCTTCGTACTGCTGTGAGTTTTGGAGAAGGCTATGGACCAAAACTCATCAAACGTAAAGAGAAAGTCTTAAAACGTAACTTCAAAGTAGCCCTTTCAGGGAAATACACAACAAATGCCATGCTCTTTCGTATCTATTACCCTGATGCAAGACCTGTCTACATGGACTTTCTTGAAATAGAAGAAGCTGTTGTCTCAGGGAAAGTAGATGCGGGTGTACTCATCCATGAATCTATACTAGACTTTGATGAAAGTTTGGAAGTTGAAAAAGAGCTCTGGGACATTTGGGTAGAACTTGCTGGCGTTGACTTACCTCTTCCTCTTGGTGGTATGGCGATCAGAAGATCTTTACCCCTCAACCGAGCCATTGACATAGAAAATATTCTTATAGATGGCGTAAAAGTTGCCAATGAGAAAAAAGAAGAACTTTGCCAAAAACTAGAAGCAGACAATCTTGTGCGTATCTCTGCTGAGATGCTCAGTAAATACTTAGACATGTATGCTTCAGATGAGTCAGTAGAACTCTCAGCCCTTCAACTTAAAGCTCTAGATACACTTTATGCTTTAGGGTTTAAACATGGTTTATGGGATTGTGCGATGAAAACAGAAGACTACCTCATCCCGAAAGAATACGCTGAACTTCGTTCAAATTAGGAATTACTATGTTTTTTAAAACCATCGATTTCTCCAAACACTCAAGCATTAAGGTAGGTCAAGAGACTGAAGTCCTCATGGTAGAGACGGATGACACTCCTCCAAGCGATAGATACCTCATCGGAGGAGCCAATAATCTTCTTATTTCTCCTACCCCACCAGCGCTCATGATGCTCTCTAAAGATTTTGCCTACATCACTGAAGAAGATGACATGTTGGAAATTGGTGCGGCTATGCCTACGGGGCGTATACTCTCTTATGCCAAAAAACATAATATTGCTGGTTTTGAGTTTTGTTCTAAACTTCCAGGTACCTTGGGTGGTATGTTAGCCATGAATGCAGGCGTAAAAGAGTTTGAAGTGTTTAACATTTTAGACTCTGTTAAAATTGATGGTGTTTGGGTAAATAAAGAAGACATTTCACATGGCTACCGTTTTGCAAAGTTAAATGGCATTGCCACAGCTGCAAGGTTTAAAAAGAAAGAAGGGTTTTCACAAACGCTACTAGATACCTTAGTAAACATGCGTTCCAACCAACCTTCTACCCCTTCTGCAGGTTCTGCATTTAAAAATCCAGAAGGTGACTACGCAGGTAGACTCATCGAAGAAGTGGGCTTAAAGGGAATGCAAAAAGGTGGTATGCAATGGTCTGAGATGCATGCAAACTTTTTAGTAAATGTAGGGGGTGGTACGTTTGAAGAGGCTAAATACTTGATAGAGTTAGCCAAAGAAGAAGTGTTAAAACACTTCGGTGTTACACTGATAGAGGAAGTAAAGATCCTCTAAAAGTTTAAATTATTTTGTACAACGTACACATCTAACATAGTTAGATTGTCTTGGAGCACGAGCATAAATCATTGCATCTGCAGGAAAGACAACGTAGTACTTGCTTCTTTCTGTTGGTGTAGATGACCAAAAGTCATTGTCCGTAATGTTGTCAAACACTTGACCTTCAATATTATGTACATGTGTCAATTCATCAGACGTTGGAAGTCTCCAGTCTAAGTAGCCTGCATAGTTTAAACTCTGGCAGTATCTTGCAGCATGGCTTTGTGTTCCAGCTTTACCTAATGAGTACTCACGCTTAAATGCGCCATGTTCTGCATCTGTATAGGTTGCATCTTGCCACATAAGATCTACATCTTTTTCTCTAAAAACTGTATTTTCATTACAGGATTTAGCTGGTACTGCCGCTACAGGAACAGCTTCTGGTTGAAAGTCTCCACCTGCCATGAGTGATGATGTTGCTAAAACTGCAACAAATGCGATGATTGTCTTTTTCATATTTTCTCCTTAAAGTCCCAATATTATTCAATATGATAATATAAGATACTTGAAATTAAGCTAAATTTCTAATATTATTTTAAATTATGCGTGAATGTCTATTTTTACACCATTGGCAACGGCATGCCAAAGCTTGTCCATCGCGCCATTTGGTACAGCCATACAACCCTCTGTCCAATCACGTGAAAGTGTAAAATTATCACCTCTCCCATCTGCATTCCATTTAGGTTGCCCATGAATGGTAATGTATCCACCAGGTTTTACCCCTCTTTTTGCAGCACGTGCCCTGTCATTTGCATCGGGGTAAGAGATCATGAGTGATTTATACAGTCTGTTGTCACACTTTTTACGTACAATTTTGTAAGAACCTTCTGGTGTACGGTAGTCACCTGCCTGTACCTTGTTCCCTTTGTCACAATTTTTACCCAAAGAGATACGAAACTTATTAATAAGTTTCCCGTTTGAGTACGTATACATAAGTCGTTTTTTCTTGTACACCACAATTTTATCTATAGGAGGTCCTGAAAGATCTGCACCACGAGACAACTCTTTTAAGCACTCTTTCGTCGCATACGGACTTTGATCTAGTTTTCCAAAATTTGTTCTATCTCCACAGCCAGAGAAAAGTAAAAGGCCAAGTACGGCTATCATGCTTATTTTCATTATCATCCTTGTTATTGTTGAGGGTCTAGCCCCAATCTTCATTTTTATGTTTGTCTTTGTGTTTGTCTTTTTTATAAGAACTAGAATTCTTTAACTTTTGTAAGCGGTTAAGGTTTGACATTTCTGCCTCTCTTATGTCTGCAAATACTTTGTCTGTAAAATCAACATCACTACAGGTTGCCGTATGCAAGCGGACAATATAGACTTTCAGTTGCTGATGATACTCCGAGTCTAAGTGTATCGCTTCTCTTTTATCAAATTTCTCTTTTAATACGTTAAATTTTAGCACAAAATTTTCTGCATCAACCTTGTCATCTCTTAACATACGAAAAAGGTTTTTAGATATCTTCTCCAACTCCGTAATATACTTCTGACGGTTAAATTTATCTATCTGTTTTTGTGTAAAAGCGATATTTTTTCCTTATTTTATGCTAATAGGTACACCCTCACGTACCGCGTACCATAATTCTTTCATGGCATCATTGGTCACAGCAACACACCCTTGGGTCCAGTTTCTTGAGAGCGTATAACTGTTTCCATTTCCATCTGCATTCCATTTAGGTTGGGCATGGATGGTAATGTCTCCACCAGGGTTTACCCCACGTGCTGCGGCAGAGGCTTTATCTGAAGGTCTAGGATAAGAGATACACAAAGAACGATAATATTTGGGTGAACATAGTTTTCTGTGAATGAAAAATTCACCCTCAGGGGTACGATAGTCACCTTTTTTCTGCTTATGTCCTTTAGGATTTTTACCCAATGAAACAGGAATAGTCTTTTGCACTTTACCATCTTTGTAGAGGTACATTTTTCTATCTTCCTTCACCACAACAATACGGTCTATGCCACCATCTTGTTCATAATCTGTAGAATCAAGCAACTCTTCTTTACACTCTTGTAAATTGTATTGGTCTTTAGGTACGTTCGGCCCACAGGCTGTAAAAAGAAGTGCAAAAGACATTAATAGTAAACATTTAAATAGTTTTATCATACCTTATTTTAGCACAATTTGGGTCAGTTATAAAAGGGAAAGAGCATAAATCATGAAAAAGAAAAATGTAAAAAGAGGGGAAGAAGTTTTAAGCACCCTATAAACAGAGTGCTTAAAAAAGAATGTTTAAGTCTAAAAAAGACTTAAAGTACTTAACACGCTGCTTTTGCTGCTGCAATTGCTTCGTCGTAGTTAGGCTCAGTTGTAATTTCTGGCACAGTTTGTTTGTACGTAATTTTTCCGTCTTTACCTACTACAAAAATAACTCTAGCAGTTACACCAGCCAAAGGACCGTCTGCAAGAAGTACACCATACGCGTTTGCAAAGTCTTTGTTTCTGAAGTCAGAACATACTTTAAGGTTTTCAATCCCTGCTGCGCCACACCATCTTGCTGCTGCAAATGGAAGGTCCATAGATACTGTAATTACTTCTACACCGTCTAAAGACGCTGCTTCTGTGTTAAATCTTCTAGTCTCTGCGTCACATACACCAGTGTCAAGTGAAGGTACTGCAATTACAAGTTGTACTTTACCTTCTCCACCAATTTGCTCATCTTGAAGCATTGGGTCACAGTTTACTACTGTTACTACGGGTGCTGTATCACCTACGTTTACTTCTGTTCCGCCTAAGTTACATACGATGTCATTTTTAAATGTTACTGTTGCCATTTAATATCCTTTAATTTTTTAATAAAGCATTATCTCTTAAATAAGATAGATTTTGTCTTAATTAAGAGAAATTTATGATTTTATTCATTTTTCATACTTTAATTGGAAGAATTATAGGGACAATAAGTTAACACATCGTAATAGCGATTATGGTAGCCTTACATCCCTGGAATACGAGGAATGTTTCCTAGCTTAGAGTGACGACAGTACCACCCCCAACCTTTTTTCATCCAATGGCCTACCAAAGGCAAGGGTATCATTTTTGCACTTTTTTCACTTCTATGTACAAATGCTGCACCAGACCCCATATCCATCACACAAAGGATATTGAGATGGTCCATATAGCTGTAACGTGAGCTAAGCCCTTGCATGTGCATCAAAATGTTATAGGCGACATTACGTGCCATCACTTCAGCAACATGTCCTTGTTTTGCTCTCCACTTAGGCCCCATGAGTGATACCGTATCTCCAATGGCATAAATACCGTCATGGCCTTCTACTTCATTGTATTCGTTACTTTTCACAAACCCTGCATCACTCAAAGGTAATCCTGAGTTACTTAAGACATGATGTCCTTCACCCGCAGAAATGAACATAGTTAAATCAGACTCTACCCTGCTTCCATCTTCAAAAACAATGCCATCTTTTTCAAAGTTAACAATTTTAGACCCCACTTTTTTATGAATATTGTATTTTTCAAACATTTTATCCATGGCAACTAAGGCTTGCTCACCCATCTTTTGTCCAGGTTTTTCCATCGGTGCAAAAAATGTCAGTTCAATATTGTCTCTCACACCTTTTTTCTTCAAGTACCGGTGTACATTAAAAAGGACTTCAAAAGCAGGCCCACCACGCACAGCTGAAGTATCTTTAGGGTTCCCCCCAAAGCCCATGGCTATTTTGCCTTCACCTTTTAAGATGAGTGCATCGAGTTTTTCATACAAGAGCGTTGCTTCTTCGGGTTTAGCACAGATAGATAAAGTATGCTCCATGCCTTTATGTTTCATCTTATCTTGTCCAAGGGCGACAACAATGTAGGTGTAGCCTTCTAAAACTCTACCCGAAGCCAAAGTCACTTCTTTTTCTTTGGCATTTAAGTCTGTCACAGGGTCAATAATAAGCTGAAAACCATGTCTCATTGCCAACTTGTCAAGAGGGATGGAGATCTCTTCTCTTGTCACATCTCCCGTAGGAATCCAAATCGAAGTAGGATAGATATAAAAATAATCTCTGTCCGAGACCAACGTCACTTCTAAACCCTCTTTACGCAAATAGATAGCCGCTTCCAAACCTGCAAAGCCACCACCCAGTACTAATACTTTTTCCATAGACATTTCCCTTTT
>WTAE01000174.1 GCA_013139765.1 Sulfurovum sp. | reverse complement strand
TTAGCAGAGACAAACAAAGAGGGACTTGTCGCCCTCATGGCTTTAGACAGTGCAAGACTTGAATCTTTACGTAAACCTCTGGCACAGGTGACAGAGAGGACAGAGAAGATAGACAATGCCATTGCGCTTCTTTTTGCTCGCTACACCCCTGAAGCAAGGGACTTACGTGAGATGGTCTCTTATTTGAAAATCACTTCTACGTTAAACCGTATTCGTACAAACATTAACAATTATCTGAAAAATATGCAGGGAATGGTCGCGGAAGAAAATGAAGAAATTCAAGGATTTATTCAAAGTTCTTTAAGTATTAATCGTTGTACAGAAGAGGCGTTTGATTCTATTGTTGAAATGTTTAAAACCTTTGAAGACAATGACAAAATCAAAGCCTTAGCTGCAAAGATAGATCTTGAATACAGTAAAACAGATGATATTTATACGCTCTTAGAAAAAGATGTGCTTAAAAAGGTAGGGTCTGCACAAGGGCAAGCAGAAGAGTACTTTAACCTTTTAAAATACATACGTAAAAACTTAAAAGTCATAGACCGCTTAGACTCCGTGGCACAGCGCGTCATCTTTGCAAGAATGGGTGGAAAACTTTAACGATTGTGACTGTGCTATAATGCACATATGCAAAATGAAAATATTGAAATAGTCGTCATTGAAGATGAAGAAGATATCTTAGAACTCATAGAATACCATCTTTCTAAAGAAGGTTACTCTGTGACAGGTTTTTTGTCAACAGAAAATGTGGAACGATTTTTAGAAGAAGAAACGCCCGCCTTACTTCTTGTAGACAGAAATTTACCGGGTACAGAAGGGGCAGAGTTTGTCTCCTACCTGCGTGAAATAGGCTATGATGTGCCTGTCATCTTTCTTACAGCCAAAGCCCAAGAACTTGAACTTGAAGAAGGCTTTGAAGCAGGGGGAGATGACTACATGTGTAAACCTTTTTCGCCTAAAGAGTTGACACTTCGGGTCAAAGCTTTACTCAGACGCTCCGGTGCCTTGCAAAAACAAGCCCGTCTAAAACATAAACTTTTAACCATCGATTTAAACCAAAAAGATCTTTATATAGATGGAAAAGAAGTCTCTTTAACCAAGCTAGAATTTAAACTCTTACATACCTTTATGCAACATGTTGACAAAGCGCTCACAAGAGACTTTCTACGTGATGAGGTATGGGGAACAGAGGGCGAAGGGGTCAATGACAATGCAGTCAATGTCGCCATCAATAGGCTTAAAAACAAAATAGACCCCAAAGCAGAGCAAAATTACTTTGAACCTGTGTGGGGTGTAGGTTACAAATTTAAGTAGCCCTCTAAGAAAAACATGTCATTTTGACATATTTTAAATGCTTTGTATCTAAAAAAGGTACACTTCTCTTATGAATAAAATAGAAACCCTCAAACATTACTTTGGCCACGATACTTTTAGACCTCTACAAGAAGAAGTGGTAGATGCCATTGTCAACAAACAAGATGTCTTGATGATACTCCCAACAGGGGGAGGAAAGTCTCTGTGTTACCAACTCCCTTCTTTGCTCATGGAAGGCATCACAGTGGTGGTTTCGCCTCTTTTAGCACTCATGCATGACCAAGTAGTTGCACTGAAGGCTAACGACATCTCAGCAGCAATGCTTTCCTCTATGCAAACACTTGAAGAAGCCCAAGACATTGAGCAACAGTTAAGACGTGGAGAGATAAAACTTCTTTATGTAGCGCCGGAACGTTTAACCAATTCCTATTTTTTAAATCTCTTACACCAACTCCCTATCAACTTCTTTGTTATTGACGAAGCGCACTGTGTTTCAGAGTGGGGACATGAATTTAGAGAAAACTATAGACGACTCTCTTTGCTCAAAGATCAGTTTCCAAGCACACCCATCGCTGCCTTTACTGCAACAGCTACCAAAGCAGTAGAAGAAGACATTGCGAGTAACCTCGGTCTACAGTCTCCTATGCGCGTAAGAGGATCACTTTTCCGAGAGAACCTTTTGGTTAATGCTCGTCACCGCATTAAAGATGGACGAGAACAATTGTTAGAGTTTTTAAAAGGCCATAAAGATGAAGCAGGCATTATCTACACACTTTCTAGAAAATCCACAGAAAACATTGCAACTTTTTTACAAGGTAAAGGCATAGAAGCCAAAGCGTACCATGCAGGACTCCCGACAGAAGAGAAAAATAACACGTATGCAGACTTTGTTGCAGACCGTGTACAAGTAGTGGTTGCCACCATTGCTTTTGGTATGGGTATTGACAAATCAAACATCCGTTTTGTCGTACACATGACCCTGCCAAAAACCTTAGAAAACTTTTACCAAGAGATAGGCCGCTCAGGGCGCGACGGCGTGGAAGCAGAGACTTTACTTCTCTTTTCTGCCTCTGACATTGTGCAACAAAAAATGTTTATCGAAGACTTGCCAGACACCCCCTACAAACAACATGCTTTTAACAAACTAGACAGCATGATCCGTTTTGCAAACTCTGAAAATTGTAGACACCAATCTGTGGCTGCCTATTTTGATGACCGTATTGAAGCTTGTGGCACGAAGTGTGACAACTGTACCGCACCGGAGAGTGAAAAAGTAGACATCACCACAGCTGCACGTATGTTACTCTCATGTATTGTACGCACAGAACAGAGTTTTGGACTACACTACATCATTGATGTACTTAAAGGTTCGAAAGAACAACGTGTCTTGCAAAATGGCCACGATAAACTTTCAGTTTATGGTATTGGTGACGAATACACAAAAAACCAATGGCTGACCATTGGAGACAAACTCTTAGAACTGTCTGCTGTGGAGATTGGTGAATTTAAAGTTTACAAGTTGACAAACTTTGGTGCAGAAGTCCTCAAAGGTGCCCACAAAATTGACCTCAAAAAAGAGAGACTCACCGTACAAAAAGCATCTGCCAAAAAGAAAGTTTCGTACTTTGATGACTACGATGTGGACATCTACGATAAACTACGCAATTTACGTACAGAAATTGCTTCTAAAAAAGGCATTCCTCCCTACATTGTCTTCTCAGATAAAACCCTAAAAGACCTCTCATCCAAAACACCACAAAACAAAGAACAGATGTTAGCCGTTCACGGTATAGGTGAAGTGAAATTTGAACGCTATGGTAAGGCATTTTTGGAGCTTTTAGGTGAATAAAAAACCATTATGCGGTATAGACGAAGCAGGGCGTGGGCCTTTGGCTGGTGCTTTGGTGATGGCTGGGGTTGTTTTGAAAAATCCTGTGCCGGGTTTGATGGATTCTAAAAAACTTACTGAAAAAAAACGTGAGGCTTTGTACCCTCTTGTGATAGAAAACTCGGACTATCACATTGTCTCTTTTTCTGCTCAGGAAGTGGATGAGCTAGGTATCTCTAAGTGTTTGCATAATGGTTTACAAAGCATACAAAAACATTTACAAGACTGCCATTACCTTTTTGATGGAAACGCTACTTTTGGGGTAGAGAACATTGAAACTATGGTCAAAGCAGATGATAAAATACAAGAAGTGTCTGCGGCGAGTATATTGGCGAAGGTGACACGAGATAGAGAGATGATAGAGATGGCTAAGACGTACCCTGAGTACGGCTTTGAGAAACATAAGGGTTATGGTACCAAAGCACATATGGAAGCTTTGGTAAAGCATGACAGGAGCCCAGTACATCGTAAAACCTTTAGGGTTAAAGGGTTGGACCACCAAAGGTAACCCTGCACTTTTTTAACTTACATCATTGGTTTACCATTGACAGTAAGTTTTCCTTTTTTGAGTTCAACTTTGTAGACCTTTTGTTGATTGACAGACTCTGGTTGTATGAGCATCATCACCATCACTGCTTGAGGTTGTTGTGCTGCTAAAGCAAACAAGTCATCAGAAAGACTTAGTTTTAAGTCCGCATCAATCGCAGCAAGTGCTAACATTGGGTTTGTAGCTACTTGGTTCAAGTCCAGTGACTTGTCAATGTCTATAGCCGCAGAGAGTGTAAACCCTTTCATCTCTTTGTCTTGAAGTTTGAACGTTTTTAGAGAAAGGTCATCCACCTTAAATTCTACACCATGAGAGAGTAACTCTTTGAGTAATGCTTGGATGGCTGCTTCATCGTCTGGGTCTACATTTTCTAATTTTTCAATGGCAGAAACAGCTAAGTTATTCATCTCCATTTTAAGTTGGAGTGAATCAAGCGAAGTGTCTTGTGTTTTGTCTTTCATATGCATAGATTTGATGTTGGTTTTCACATTCACATTTGCCAAACCTTGCTCAACAGCAGCAGATGAGGCTATTTCTATGCCTTCCATGTTAAAATCTAATTCTCCAGGAATGAGTGCTTTGATTTTGTCAATCTTATAGTTTGAGTCGTAGTCATACGCACTTTTCCCTGAGACTTGGTACTCTGAAGTGATATCTGTCAATTCTACAGTCATTTCATTAGCAATTAAAATCGAAAACTTTTTAAGTACTTGCGTCATACGGCCTAGTTTTTCATCTTCTATAGACCCCTTGAAGGTCATATCTTTTAAGATGATGTTTAGTGGTTCTTTACTTTGATCTTTAGCTTGTAGGCTTTCATCAATGTCTGTGACGTACCCTTTAAAACCAGTACCCAGTTTATTGACATCTACATGTACTAAAAATACTTTTTTGGCCAACATTTTTTTGACTTGCTCTAAAAGTTCTTTATCACTTGCATCTTCAACACTATCTGTAAGCACTGTAGGTAAAGTCATTGGGTAAAGATCTAGAGAGACAGAAGAATACGCATTTGCAAGGTATTTGACATCAATGCCAAGCTCTAAACCTTTAAGCATCTCTGCATCTGCAGCAGATATTTTTGCTCCTTTAGATGTTAGGTACGCAGCGATTTTTGCTGGTTCATCAAAAGAGAGTACAAAGTGCTCTTCTTGTTTAGAAACTTCTTTTGCTTTGACATCAAAGCCTTTTGTTTGTAACGTAGCAAACTCTGCATTCACTTGTGTTTTCATAGCAGATGCTAGTTGTTCAGAACCTGTGCTAAAATAGTATGCTCCTGCGGCGATAATAATCGCCAATGATGCTAATCCAATTTTCTTCATGTTAGTTTTCCTTATAAATTTTTGTTAAATGTGACATTTTTTTACCCATATTCAGTAGGGTCATGTCTGCTAAAGTGAGTGCCATCATCGCTTCACATACCACTGCGCCACGAATCGCCACACAAGGGTCATGTCTTCCTTTAAGATGACAGTTTACCTCTT
Organism: Sulfurovum sp.; assembly: GCA_013139765.1. Classification (GTDB taxonomy): domain Bacteria; phylum Campylobacterota; class Campylobacteria; order Campylobacterales; family Sulfurovaceae; genus Sulfurovum. The sequence continues at coordinate 1,909 of WTAE01000174.1, read as the reverse complement.
CATTGCTTGTTGTCACCGTCTCTTGGTCTTGGAAAATGGACGGTGTAGGTTTGAAGTGTGTTTTCACAATGATGGTATCACCATTTGAGATACCACCTAGCATTCCACCTGAGTGGTTAGACGAAAAGCCATTTGCACGGATTTCATCATTGTTTTCTGAGCCTTTGAGATGTGTGGAAGCCACACCATCTCCAATCTCCACAGCTTTTGCCGCATTAATGCCCATCATCGCTTCCGCTAGAATGGCATCCAGTTTATAATACAACGGTTCACCCAAACCAATAGGCACACCTGTTGCAGTAGTCAGTACTACACCACCCACAGAGTCATGATTACTTTTGGCATCTAAAATGGCAGCTTCTTGTGCTGCTTCAACACTCGGGTCTAATGCGTAGAGTTTAGAGGTTTTTGCATGTGCAAAGTCTTGTACGGACCCTTTAATGCCATCTACTTCACAAAGCCCAGACTGTATCTCAATACCCAGTTCTTTGAGCATGAGTTTGGCAATGGCACCACCAGCTACACGTGCCGCAGTTTCTCTTGCAGAAGAGCGTCCACCACCACGGTAGTCTCTTAGGCCATACTTGTGAAAGTAGGTAAAGTCTGCATGGCCTGGACGGAAAAGGTCTTTTACATTGTCATAGTCTTTAGACTTTTGGTTGGTGTTAAAAATCACCATGGCAATAGGCGTTCCTGTGCTTAGACCTTCAAAGGTACCAGAGAGAATTTCAAACTTGTCATCTTCTTTTCGGCCTGTTTCAAGTTTTGACTTTCCCGGTTTTCTTCTGTCAAGCTCTGACTGTATATAAGCTTCATCAATTTTAAGTCCTGCTGGCACACCATCTAAGATGCATCCTAGGGCTTTTCCATGTGACTCACCAAACGTAGTAAGGGTGAGTTTTTTTCCAAAGGTATTCATGATTTTAATTCCTTTAAGGCAATTTTAGCTGCTTTTTGTTGGGCTTCTTTTTTACTTTTGCCTTTTGCTTTTGCTATGGTTAACTCATTTAAGACAATGGCAATTTCAAACTCTTTTTTATGGTCAGGCCCAGAAGAACCTAACATTTCATAAAGAGGCGTTACACCATGTGTGGCTTGTGTCAACTCTTGTAAAGCCGTTTTGTAATCTTTTGAAAGTGAATCAAGGTCAATTTTGGGGTGACACTCTTCTAGCAGTTTTACCGAAATGTTTTTAGCTGCTTCTAGTCCTGCTTCAAGGTAAATAGCCCCAATGATGGCTTCAAATGCATTAGAAAGCAAGGAAGGTTTATCTCTTCCATTGTTGTTCTCTTCTGCAAGTGAGAGGTAAATGTATGAGCCTAGGTCCAGTTCACGGGCTAAAAGTGTAAAGCCTGACTCGTTGACAAGTGAGGCACGTATTTTTGACAAAATACCTTCATTTGATTTGGGAAATTTAGTAAAGAGGTACTCACCTACAATGAGGTCAAGCACCGCATCTCCTAAAAACTCAAGCCGCTCATTATTGTAAGGCTTTTTGTCACTTTTATGTGTCAAAGCCTCAATAATCAATTGCTTATTGGTAAATGTATAGTTCAGTCGTGTCTCTAAGAGACTATAATCGTTCATTGTTTTTTCCTTTGTGTAGGGGTACCCCTTGTGGGTACCCTTTTATTTCATGGGCAACCATAAAGGATTGCCCCTACGGGCCATCAGAGCAAAGACCACTCTGTTTGTGGGTTTGACTTTGCAATTTTTGCCTCTACTTGAACGGAGTTGATTGCTATACAATTTGGACAGCGTGTAAATGAAACAGGAAAAGACTGTTTACATTTTGTACAGAGGTAAGAGAAGAGTAAATCCCCTTCATCAAACCCACCTTTTTTAGCCGTAGCCAACATATCTAAAGAGAAAAGTCCACTTTGACACATCGGCTTTTGTAAATAGCCTT
>WTAE01000184.1 GCA_013139765.1 Sulfurovum sp. | reverse complement strand
TCATGATGCTTAGTGCCACACATACGGAGTCAGCGCCATGGACCATTGTCAAAAGTGATGACAAGAAAAAAGCCAGAATTAATGCCATTAAACACATTTTGAACTTTGTTGAATACCCCAATAAAATCCCTTCATCTGAGATAGTGGTAGATGATGACATTATTGTGTATGGTAGAGATGAAGCGATAGCGATGGAAAAGATGTTTAAGTTTTCAAATAAATAACAAAAATCTTTTGATGTTTAGGTTATCTTAAAAAGTTTGTAGAGTGCAAAGAAAGAGAAGAGAGTAAAAAGTAAGGTACTTCCTAACTTTAAGAGGCTAAAAAATACCCCGCTCTCTTCAATGAAAAAACCAGAAACATTAGAAAGAAGCATAAACAAAAAAAAGAGTATGGAAAAAAGACGAAAGTTTTTATGTTTGACCCCTGAGACAATGGCAAAAAAGTGTGTCAGTATAAAAATAAGCACAGCCATAGAAAAAAGGTGTGGACTAACGGTCTCTAGTAATCCATAAAAGGACTTTAACACATAATAACTACTTGTACCCTCTACATTCAGCGAAGTATTTGTCACAAACATCCAAAGGCCTGAAATCAGTACTAAGAGTGTCATCACAGAAAAGTACCTAAGGGCCAGTCCATACTGTGGCATTAGAGTTTCCTAAAAATAGTCATGGCAAAGTAAAGCGCACAGAGATGCCAAAGTATAAACAGGCCAATCCAAAGCGAGATGAACACTTCTGCATAAAAGTAACCCAACAACAGCGCAATAGGTGCCATGATGGCAGAGAGAAATGCAAGGTGTATGAGCTTTGTTTTCGCATCATGCGCCACGCGCATAAAAATGACCACTAAGAGCATAAGGGTAATCATTGATATAAAAAGGTCTATGTGGATATTTTCTAACAGCACAGACAATAAAATAGGTTCGATAAAAGCTTCTTCATTCCCTAAAATTTGTTCCACTGCCAAAGTAGGAGTCAGTCCCACTTGGTAGTGGTGTAAAACCAAATCGGTAAATAAAAAAAGTGTTAAGATGGCCGTGAGCCATAAAACTTGTAAACGTAAAAGTTTGTTTTGTCCTAACTCTTTTGTGACTAAAAACTTCATGCTGCTACTTTAAAACTATCTCATAAATGGCACGTGCCACTCTTGCACCTTCACTCAAACAACGTGCAGAAAGTGTCGCACCTGAAATGGTAGGAATATCTTTTCCTATGTGCAACGCAGCTTTTGGGCTTTTGTTTTGCAGTTGGGACATCCAAGTTTTAGAAGGAATCCACTCTGGCGCTTCACCAAAAGCTAAAATCTCTGTAAACTTGAGTGTGCCTTTCATGTCAAAACCATAGATTACTGTGGCTTTTTTAGTTCGAACTTTCCGAAATTCAAGTATGGCGTAGCCTATGGTTTTGCCATTGTTACTTAAAGTGTAATAGCGGTAAACCTTGGTATCTACTTTGGCTTTTGCTTTTTGTTGTATTTGGGAAAATTGTTTTTTTGTCAGTATGATGCTGTGTTTTTCCATTTTTGTACTTTTAGGAAAAGAAGCATGAATGACTGAGTCAATGCTAGGGAATGATTTTGCCATACTACTTTGGGATATGAAAATCCCAAAGAGTAAAGATATAAAGAGTTTATACATAATTATTATCCATTTTTAGAATATAAAACCAAGTCCAAATGAGATAGTATCAGTGTCTTCAGTACCTACTTCATTCATCTCATAATCAAGTTTTAATACCACTTGATCAGTTGGGAAAAAGTTCAACCCGATTGTAACAGTTTCTGTCTCAAAATCAGATTCATTTAGACCATCTACAGTCTTTTCTACTGGATTCCAGTTTTCATACTGTGCAAATATTGGCATTTTGTAGTCAATCCCTACAAGTCCACCAAGGTCATAAGAAGCATTTACATAATAACCACTTGCTTTTTCAACAGCAACAGGGCTTAATCTTTCTGCACCATCTAAGTTTGTTTGTGTGTAAAGACCATACGCTTGGAAAGGGCCATTTTCGTATCTTGCATGGAAGTCAAACATCGTGGTGGTTAAACCATTTACGTCTTCACCTGGTGCTGGGTTTTTAAGGTTTGAACCATCACCGTAATATGCGGAAACCCCTGCCATCAATCCGTTAATCCCTGTGTAGTCTACACGTCCAACAAATGCCGGTGAGAATGATCCATTTTTTTCTGAGCCAATTCTTCCAGATCTAATCCAACCATTTGTAGGTGTTGTTGTTTTAGAATTGTTTACATTAAGTGCATTAATCATACCCGCAGTATATTCAATACCTATATCTTCAAATCTACCGAATGCCAGTACACCATTTTCATGCCAAGTTGATGGAATAAGTTGTCTTTCAATCTCTGGACGTTGCACTGTGTTAAAAAGTGTTGGTTCGTGTCTAAGGTTAATAAGTCCCATTGGTGTAAGTACATGCCCTACTCTTAGGCTGAACTCATCTGATAGCAAGAAGTCAAGGTATAAAAACTCAATAACAACTTCTCCACCTTTTTCGGCGTTAGCACCATGTTCAAATTCGATTTCAGCATTCAGGATTATCCAGTCGTTAAACTTGTAACCAAAGTACGTAATAAATCTGTATACATCTGCAAAATCATCACCATTGTCTGGATTTGCATAAAATGCTTCACCGTATCCACCAATTGAAAGTGGACTCTCTGAAAAGTACACTTTAGATGCTGCTGGTCCCAAGCCGTTAAATGACTTTGTCGTATCTACCAAAGTAAATCCACCTGATTGTGATGCAAGCACTTCTTCTGTAAGTACCTCATTTTTTGCTTCAAGTGCTTTAACTCTGTCTTCCAAAGTTGTAGCCGCCTGTGCGCCTATTGCCATCATTGCTACTAAGCTTAATGCTGTTGTAATTTTTCTCATTTTCTTGTCCTTGTTTTATCTGTTTTGTAGTTGATAATTATTATCTAAATCGTAATTTACCATTTATTTCTTAAAACAATATTAAAATGATAACAATTATTATAATATCTTTTAAATTTAGGAGTATTTTTATCTTATTTGTATTTTTACCCTATAATTTAGAGACATGACTGGTTAAATAATCCCTTACTGTAACCTATGTTACAGACAAACATTTTAAACTCTGTCATAATAGACCTACATTAACAAAAAGGAGTCGACATGACTTGTAACGTAGGAAAAATTGAGAGAATGATTATGGGAGGTGTAGGA
>WTAE01000052.1 GCA_013139765.1 Sulfurovum sp. | reverse complement strand
ACTAGCTGTAAACAAGGTGACATTACTTGGGAAGCTACTTCTGTAGCAGATGACATTAATGAAGTGATGCGTTCAGGCTCAAAAGAGGGTGGAAAAGAAATCTACAAAAAAGCAGCAGGCAAAGGCCAAATAGGCTGTGCTAGTCCTCTAAACTAAAAGGTTCAATTTTGATGTTTGAAGTTGCAGAGTACATTGGTATTATTGCTTTTGCCATGTCTGGATTTTTTGTAGCAGTCCGTGCAAAGCTAGACTTTTTAGGGGTGCTCATTTCTGTTTTTCTAACTGCATTTGGTGGGGGAATCATACGTGATGTGATTGTAGGAAAAGTCCCTTATACATTTACGCACACCATTCCTACGGTGGTTGTCTTTACATTAATGTTTTTACTAATTTTATTCCGTTTCCATAAAAAGCAGAGTATTGAGAGCCGGTCTTGGTTCATCATCTCTGACTCCATTGGTCTGGTCTCCTTTTCTGTGACCGGTGCCTTCATTGCTTTGGAAAATCATTTAAACATTACAGGTGTACTTGCACTCTCATTCATCACCGCAGTTGGCGGTGGTATTACAAGAGATATCATCATTAATGAAGTGCCTTTTGTCTTTAAAACAGGGTTTTATGGCACGGTGTCTTTACTGGTAGGTGTGTTGATGTATCTGCTTCACAGCTTTGGGATAATGACTTTCTATCCTATTGCTATAGTGTTTGTAGCTTCTGTAGTACTGCGTGTAGTGGCGTATTATAAAAAGTGGTCTGTTCCGCTGATATAAATTTTTTGAATTCATTATTTTAAGATAGATAATAAGTATCTTATAAGTAATTATAATCTATAATTTAGCCTTAATTACAACAAGGGAAAATTATGAAAAAATTAACATTATCGCTCGCTACAGTATTGACTTTAACCTCTGGAGCATTTGCAAGTTCTGTAAATGAGAATACATCAGACTGGATGGAACCTGCAGGATATGTAGGTATTGGGTATACACGTATATCAGGAGATATTGATGTCAGTGTTTTTGGCTTTGGAAGTGAAAGTGCAAGTATTTCAGGAAATGCTGTTACTCTGAATGCTGGTTTTAATTTTAATCCTTATATCGCTGTTGAAGCAAGATACACAAGGGCCATAGACGAAACAAGTCTTGATACAGATTTTGGAACGCTTTATTCAAATGATAGAATTTCAAACTTTGGTGCGTATGTGAAGCCACAATATAAAACTGGAACAGGAACACTTTATGCTTTATTGGGTTACGGTAGAGTAGATGTTGAGAATACTGGTGAAAATGAATTTCAATGGGGTATAGGGGCTAGTTATGAATATGAAAGTAACTTTAGCATATTTTTTGACTATATGAGAATTTCAGATAGTTCTGAAACATTGTATACTCCGTATGGAGCTGTGTCTGTTAACACAACACTTGACACTTATACTTTTGGTCTTAGCTATAGATTTTAAGTCCTTGCCGCATTCGTAGTATCTTTAGGAATAAGTGAAGTATCTAGATTTAAAGATACTTCACAAAATACCCTTCTAGTTCTTCTCTTTCTGTTTCATTCATTACTCTTTTCGGTATAACGTTAAAGTGCTGTGCACCCGCATAGAGAAGATAAAACTTTTCATTTTCTGTATATTTGCTAAAAAGACTCCAAGGTAAAAGTTCTGCAGAAGTTTTTTTGTCTTGTTTGATGCCTTTACCTGAAATGTGCAAGGTCACTTCGTTGGAGAGAATAGGGCTTTTGTCGTAAATCTTTTTGGCTTTGTAGTCAGTGATGATACGTACAAAAAGAATGTAAAAAGCGATGGAAAAAAAGGCTGCAAAAATGTTGGTAATCACTTCACGGGTATTGGAAAAGTCTGTCCCCGCCAAGATCAGAAAGGTCGCCAAACCTGCATAAAGTGAGATCATCAAAGCACGTCTCCCTTTTTTGTGATGATAGGCCACGGCCTCTTGGTATTCGTTTCGTGTGAGTTGGTAAGTAATGTTCATAAAAAACCTTTAATACGATAGTTGGGCGTATTGTACCACATACATTCCACAGTCATAGATTATGATAAAAGAAAGTAAAGGAGACTTTTAATAATAGGTCTCCTGAAGGAGCGATAATGTTGTATAAAGTAAAAGCAAAAATTAAAAGAGAGTGCATGGAAGACTTTTTCATTGCATTAAATGATGGCTCTGTTGAAACTCAAAAACCAGATGGTGCTTATATTGTAAGCGCAATGAAAGAGGCAAAAATGTTAGATGCACACAGTATCTCTTGGTATGAAGGATGTTATTGTGAAACACCTTTAAAACATGAGAGAGAAACGGTGTATGACAAGTATTTGGAAGACTTTGAAACTGAAATGGTGCTTGAAGTGAAAGATGACATTACAGGTGCTTCCTTTTGGCAGTACCTACAAGCCCACAGCCATCATGAAGCAGAAAAAAAAGCAGAAATGGTTTAGCTTGAACCCTCTGATAAACTTAGGCGTTCACAACATCTCTAGCTTTTGTCTAGGCTAGGCACTCTTTTGAAGTCCTAGCCATAGCTAAGTCAAGAAAGAGTAACGACGCATAGGCGAAAGCTAGTGATGCACGAAGGGTGGTTTTTACAAACGCATTGTGAATGTCTAGGTTTATCAGAGGGTTCAGTTATAATGCCATTATGAAAAAAGAAAAAGTACTTATTATAGGTGCAGGCCTTTGTGGGCTTTACACTGCCTACTTATTACAAGATGATTTTGATGTAGAGATTATAGAAGCACGAGAACGCATAGGTGGTCGTGTACACAACATAGCGGGCCATGACATGGGGCCTTCTTGGATATGGGGACATCAAAGAGAGATTTTGAAACTCATTCAAACCTTAGGTTTGGTAGTGTTTGAACAATATACACAGGGTCTTGCACTCTATGATGTCCCAGATGGTGTGCAAACGTTCTCTCCACCCCAAGCGGCTAAGTCTTACCGCATAGAGGGTGGCATTTCTGCTTTGCTTGAGGCAATCAAAGAAAAATTACACTGCACCATACATTTGGGAGAGCAAGTTCTCTCTATTTCACAGACCAAAGAGTTAGAGGTTGAAACAAACAAAAAGATTTACACTGTATCTAGGGTGATTTCTACTTTACCTCCGAGATTGGCAGTGAAAAGTATTGTCTATACGCCAGCTTTGGAGACAGCTGTGAAAAATACTTTAGAAAACATACCTACATGGATGGGATACTCGGCTAAATGTGTGATTGAATACCCTAACGCTTTTTGGAGAGAAGAGGGTTTGTCTGGCTTTACTTTTTCTCATGTCGGCCCACTAAGTGAAATACACGATGCTTCAACAAAAGCAAAAGCAGCACTTTTTGGTTTTGTACAGAGCAATGTAGAAAGCGCTAACATAGAAAAAAAGGTGCTTGAACAATTGGTACGACTTTATGGTGTACAAGCTTCAGAACCCACACACATACATTTTGTAGATTGGAAAGAAGAAGTATATACCTCTACGGAGGCTGACAAAAAACCTCTCTCTTCACATCCAAACTATGGTTTTGACTTGACACATTTTGAGGGGAAGATGTTCTTTTCGGGTACGGAGTCTGCTATGAGTGACGGGGGTTACTTAGAGGGAGCACTTGTGGCTGCTTTACACGCTTCAGAGAAAATAAAAAGAGAGACAGAGAATGATACCAACCATAGATAAACCCTGCATCCGACAATGTTGCCTCAATGAAAAAGATGTCTGCATGGGGTGTTTTCGTACCTTTTCTGACATGCAAGCTTGGCACAAAGTGAGTGTGGAAGAAAAAACAAAAATCTTAGATGAAGCAAAAAAACGTAAAGAAGTACATCACTTAGGGCTTAAAAACTAAGATTTATCTTTTATCCATGTTTTAATCATGGACAGTTCTTCTTCAACTAGTGTGTGTGCCTTGTCGTAACTTTTAAAGGCAATGTCAAAGCCACCTTCTTGTAAGGTTTTGACTTGGGCTTCAGAATTAGCGTAAGGCAAGACATCATCAGAAGTACCATGGGTACAGAGCCAGTTTGCTGTTTTAAGTTCGGGGTTCATCTCTTCTAAAAGTAGTGTTGGATTGTAGATGTACCCAGAAATCGCCAAATACCCTGCAAGTTTTTTCTTGTATCTTGCACCAAACTCAAAAGTAAGCAGTGAACCTTGCGAAAAACCAAAGAGAAAACTCTCCTCAGCAGAAAATTGTGCTTCAAATAGTTCATCTAAAATGTCTCTGAGTATTTCAGAAGAACGTTTAATACCTTCTTCTTGATGAGGCGCTAAATCGTACCATGAACACCCACCAAAGTACTCATAGGGAGCATCGAGTAAAAGGTAATTTATTTCATCTAGGTTTAGGTAAGATGGTAAAAATGTAAATCCGGCAGAGGAGTCTCCACGACCATGTAAAATAATCATGAGTTTTTTTGAAGGTGTTTTTGAAGGGATGAAGATATTGTTTAGTGCTAAATCTAAGTGCGTTGACATGTTGTGCTTCTTTATTGTGGGTTGGGTTACTTGGTTTTGATTATACCAAGAAAGTATGTGTAGTAAGTATTTGGTAGTAGGTATTTGTAGTAAGTATTATAGCTTTCATCTATTGATGCTAAAATAACAATAGAACCCTCTGATTAACCTAGACGTTCACAACATCTCTAGCTTTTGTCTAAGCTAGGCACTTTTTTGAAAGCCTAGCCTTAGCTAAGGTGAAAAAGAGTAACGACGCATAGGCGGAAGCTAGTGATGCCCAAAGGGTGGGCTTTGCAAACGCAATCTTGCACAAGATATTTACTGCGTCTTAGCTATGGCTAGGACTTGAAAATTTCTTGCACAATCTCACATTTGCAAAACCCATTGTGAATGTCTAGGTTAATCAGAGGGTTCTATACTAATTCAACTTTCACCAAAGGTACAAAACATGGCAACAAAAGCAACCATACATAAAGCACTCCTGAATATTGCAAATATGGACAGCCATTATTATGCTGAACACAATTTAACACTGGCCAAACATCCTTCTGAGACTGACTTGCGTCTTATGGTGAGGCTTATTGCTTTTGTGTTAAATGCGGATGATGACTTGGTATTTACAAAAGGTATCTCTCAAGAGGATGAACCTGACCTTTGGAAAAAGTCTTTAGCGGGTGACATAGAGTTGTGGATAGACTTGGGACAGCCAGATGAAAAACGCATTAAGAAGGCTTGTGGACGTTCTAAAGAAGTCATCATCTACACCTATCAAGAGGGTATGGCCAAAGCCTGGTGGGAAAAGATTGAGACTTCACTCACACGTTTTACTAATCTCCGTGTAGTCTATTTGGAGAGTGACAGTGACATAGCAGCATTGGCCAAACGTGCAATGAACTTACAAGCAAACATTGTAGATAGTGAACTTACCCTCATCGATGATACACAGAGTATTTTGCTAAAAGAACAATGGTGGATGTAAAAACTTAAGTAAGTTTAATATTAATATATTATACTTGATGAGAGATATTTACACTTATGCGAGGGAGCACTTATTATGAAAAAAGTTTCTATATTGGGATGTGGCTGGGTAGGTAAAGCACTGGCTGATGTGTTGGCGAAAGAACATACCGTGAATTGTTTGTCTCGTGACATGGAAGAAAATGAAAAAGCAAAAATGTATGACTGTGATGTCTTTATCATTGCCATACCTCCTAGAGATAATTATTTGGAAGTGTTAGAAGAGAGTGTAAAACAACTGCATGCAAAAACGCAGGTGATTTTACTCTCTTCCATCTCTTTTTATGATGGTAAAACCCTTGTGGTTCAAGCAGAAAGTTTAGTACACAGTTTACATAATGATGTTGTCATTTTACGTTTAGGTGGGTTAATGGGGTATGACCGCATAGCCGGTAAATACACAGCAGGAAAAGTACTCACGTCAGACACGAGAACCAACTACATTCACAGAGATGATGTATTGGAGATCATTCTCTGTGTGATTGCTAAAGATTTACGTGGAGAAGCCTTTAAAGTGGTGGCACCTCTACAGAGTACAAAAAAAGTTCTTTTTGATCAAAATGCAGAACAGTTTGGCTTTGAAAAAACAGACTTTTTGGCAGGGGATGAAGAGGGAAAAGTGCTAAGCCCTAAAAAACTCTGCGAAAGATTAGGCTATACTTTCCTAAAAGAGGATGTACTTGAATTTTGGCAACCTGCATTGGTTTAGTCTAAAATGAATTACTGGTGTAACAGCTCCTGCTGTTATGCGAGTATTAGTACTAGAATAATTTTTATAGAACATAATCCACAGTAAATACACACAGTAATTTTATACTTTCTTATAACTAGTAACTAGAGTTTAGAAAAGGAAATGCTGTGTATGAAAATTTTACTCATTTCGGGGAACTTTACAAACATCTTGAAAGTACCGATACCAAAGAAAACTTTTTAATTGACAAAACAGAAGAGGGCTGGAAAACATACTCTAAAGCAGAGTTTTTACGTTCTGTACATTACTTAACCCTTGCAGCCCATGACAATGGTTGGCAGGGAGAAAATGTTGCTATTGCCATTGCACCTTCAGCCCAATGGATGATGTTAGATTATGCATTGATGTTGTGTGGGGCAGTCTCTGTACCTCTTTTTACCAATATCTCTTCAAAAAATCTTCTTTTTCAATGTTTAGATGCCAATATACATACGGCATTTATAGAAACAAAAACCCATGAAAAATGTATTGCTAATGTGGCTGAGAGTATTGAATTGATTTATTTAGATGATGTGAGTGGGTACAGAAGCATAGAAGATTTACTGATAGAGGGTGAAGCTATTGACAAAGCGAATCCTACTTTGTTTACAGAACTTTTAGAGAGAATAAAAGCAGAAGATTTAGCGACCATTGTTTACACGTCTGGTACTTCGGGGACACCCAAAGGAGTGGAGCTTAGCCATGCTAACTTGATTTCTCAAATTCATGCTACTTCGCAAAACTACCATTTTTACAAGCAGAGTGATGTGGCTTTCTCTTTTTTGCCTTTGGCACACATCTTTGAGCGTATGGTGATGCATTTTTACCTTTCGCAAGAGTTGACCGTCTACTTTGCGGATGATGTACAAAATGTCGGGGTATTACTGAAAGAGGTCAATCCTACGGTAATGACCGTGGTACCTAGACTACTTGAAAAAGTCTTTTTTAAAATGAAACTCAAAGCCTTAGAAGGTTCTTTTGTCAAAAAAGCTTTGGTTAACTTAGCCTTTCATCGCGCACTAACAAAAGACCCAGAGGGTCGAAAAAACATTCTTGACAAATTTTTGGACAAGTTGGTGTATACAAAACTACGTATGGCACTGGGTACAAAGATGCGTATGATGATCTCTGGAGGTGCACCTTTGGCAGACGCACTCTATAGTTTTTATGTAAACATTGGTTTGAACCTTTACCAAGGGTATGGACTCACAGAAAGCTCTCCTGTCATTGCCGCCAATACACCGGAACATTATAAGCTTGGTACCTGTGGTAAGGCTTTTCCTGGTGTGCGTGTAAAAGTTAAGGATGATGGTGAGCTTTTAGTTAAAGGTACTAACATCATGTTGGGTTACCATAACAATGTTAAAGCCACAGAAGAGAACATAGACAAAGATGGCTGGCTTTCTACAGGTGACTTGGCGAGCATAGACGATGAAGGCTACATCACAATTACTGGACGTAAAAAAGAGTTACTTAAGACATCAACAGGCGAATATGTCTCTGCGGTGTATATTGAGCAAAAACTTACATCTAACGGTTGGTTTGAATTTGCGCTGGTCATAGGAGAAGAGAAACCCTATGTATCAGCACTTCTTTTTATAGAACATGTCTTCTTAGGACGTTTAGCCACCCAAATGAATACAACACCACTTAAAGCGCTGGAGTCTCAGCAGTTTAAAGAGATGACAGAGAAATTTATAGCCAAACTCAACAAAAAGTTAAACCATTGGGAAAAAGTACGTGCTTATGAGATTATTGCAGATGAACTTACTATTGAAAATGGAGAGTTAACGCCTTCCATGAAATTGGCTAAAAACCATTTGATGGAAAAATATGATGAAGAGATAAAAAGACTTTACAAGGATCACTTATGACCAAGGAAAAACCTAGCAATCAAAAAACCCCAATTAAAAAAACTAAAAAGCAGAAAGAGCGTATCGCCATTGTGACAGCTTTACGTACACCTATGGCAAGAGCAGGGGGAAAGTTTGCAAAGATGCAAGCAGACCAACTGGGTGCCACACTTTTTAGAGAATTAATGTTGCGTTCCCCTGTAAGTTTTGAAGAGGTGGATGAAGTCATTATCGGCAATGTCGCCCAACCCATTCATGCAGCTAACATTGCAAGAGTGATAGCACTTCGTGCAGGTTTTCCCGAAGCCACACCTTCTTTAACCGTACATCGAAACTGTGCCTCAGGTATGGAGTCCATGACCACAGCAGCTTCACGTATTCACTCAGGTGAGGGGAAAATATATGTTTGTGGGGGAGTTGAGTCTATGTCCAACATTCCTTTGGTCTATTCTCCGAGTATGACGGCTTTTTTCACCAATCTTTCACGTTCAAGAAGCCTGCTTGACAAAGTACACACACTTTTAGGATTTAGACCAAGCTTTTTAAAACCTATTGTGGGGCTGATGTCTGGATTAACAGACCCCGTTTCTGGCTTAATCATGGGGAATACGGCAGAAATCCTTGCCCAAGACTTTGGTATTAGCAGAGAAGAACAAGATGCCTTTGCTTTGGCTTCACACCAGAAAGCGGCTTTGGCAAAAGAGTCAGGACGTTTTGCCAAAGAGAGTATGGACCTTGTATACGATGAACGTGGGGGAAAATACTTAGACTTTGATGATGGCATAAGAGAGAGCCAAACCCTAGAAAAGTTGGCTAAATTAAGGCCTTTTTTTGACCGTAAAAACGGTACCGTGACAGCAGGAAATGCCTCACAAATCACCGATGCGGCAGCAGGGGTGGTACTCATGTCTGAGTCTGAAGCTAAAAAGAGAAAACTAGAGCCTTTGGGTTACATGACTGACTATGCCTATGAAGGTTTAGAGCCTAAACGTATGGGGTTAGGACCTGTGTTTGCGACAGAAAAACTCTTTAGACAAACAGGGCTTAGTATGAAAGAGATGCAAATAGTAGAGATAAATGAAGCCTTTGCCGCGCAAGTCATCGCTTGTGAGAGAGCATTTGCTTCTAAAGAATTTGCAAAAACACATTTTGCTAAAAAAGAAGCGGTAGGTGCCATAGACCCAGAGATACTCAATGTCAATGGTGGCTCCATAGCCTTGGGACACCCTGTGGGTATGACAGGGACACGTTTGGTTTTAACGGTGTTACATGAACTCCGTGAACGTGGACTGCAACGTGGTTTGGCAACTTTATGTATAGGTGGTGGGCAAGGTGCTGCACTGCTACTGGAGGTGGAGTGATGAAATATTTTAACTATGAGATAGATGAACAAGGTATTGCAACGTTAACGTTTGATACCCCAAAATCAAACGTAAATGTACTCTGTTTTGATGCTTTGTATGAATTAAGAGAACTCATCACAAAGTTTGAAACAGATAAAAGTATTAAAGCCCTTTTTATTGAGTCTGCTAAAGAGGACATCTTCATTGCAGGTGCAGACATAAAAGAGATAAAAGCTTTTAATGATGAAGCTGAAATCATTGCCAAACTGACAGAAGGACAAGAGATTTTTAACCGATTAGAAAACCTTCCTTTTGCAACAGTTGCCGTGATAGATGGTGCCTGTTTAGGTGGAGGTTTAGAACTTGCTATGTCTTGTGATTATAGGATTGCTACCAACGAAGCACATACAAGCCTTGGTTTGGTAGAGGTGAGTCTTGGCATCATCCCTGGTTTAGGTGGGACGCAACGTTTGCCTATGCTTGTAGGATTTACAAAAGCGATTGAACTCATTACTGCTTCTAAGCGTTTAAAAGGGGACAAAGCTTTAAAACTTGGTCTAGTAGATGCTTCGGTACCTTCAGGGTATTTGGATTTTAAAAAAGAGGCGTACATTAAAGCAATACTCTCAGGTACACTTGAAGAACAAGTAGCTAAAAAACGTCAAGGCATTCCATGGTACGAAATGTTATCACCTCTAAGAACGCTCATAGCTACCATGGCACGTAAAGAAGTCATGAAAAAAACTGCAGGACATTACCCTGCTGCACTCAAAACCATTGATGTACTTGAAGAGACTTTAGAAATGTCTTTAGAAGAGGGCTTAAAAGTTGAGTTAGATGTCTTTGCTCCTTTGGCTACTTCTGAAGTGTCTAAAAACCTCATAGAACTCTTTTTTACTTCTGAAGCGTTAAAAAAAGAGAACTTCTCAAAAGCCAAAGCAAAAACCATCAAGACTTCTGCTGTCATTGGCGTAGGAACCATGGGTTCAGGTATTGCTTGGGCATTGGCACAAAAAGAGATACCTGTAAGGTTAGTTGCCAGACAAATGTCTAGCATTGCCAAAGCAACAGCCAAGATGATGCAGAGTTTTGAAAGGTTACAAAAAAGAGGTCGTCTTACAAGCCGTGAGATAGGTCTAAAAATGGACAGGGTCACGTACACGACTGAGATGCAAGGCCTAGACGCTGTAGATATTGTCATAGAAGCAGTCTCTGAAGCCCCTGAGGTCAAACAAAAAGTCTTTGAAGATTTAGAATCTAAAGTAAGTAAAGAAGCAGTCATTGCGACCAATACCTCTTCTTTAAACATTTCAACCTTGTTGGAAAATGTAAAATATCCTGAACGTTTTGTAGGCATGCACTTTTTTAACCCTGTGCAAATGATGCCATTGGTTGAAGTCATTGCAGGAGATAAAACATCAGATGAAACGATGGCAACGGTGGTGAAATTGGCTAAGAAATTGGGTAAAACACCCATTAAAGTCAAAGAGTGTGCAGGTTTTTTAGTGAACCGTACACTCCTGCCTTACCTCAATGAAGCAGCAAGAATGTTTGAAGAGGGTGCAAATTTAGAAGAGCTCGACAAAGTGCTCACAACATTTGGTTTGCCTATGGGACCTTTTACTTTAGCAGATGAAGTAGGGCTAGACATTGGAGATAAAGTCTCAGATATTCTTTATGAATCTTATGGTGAGCGAATGAAACCTTCACCTGTTTTGGCACAAATGGTTGAAAAAGGTTGGTTGGGTAAAAAGACAGGCCAAGGTTTTTACTTGCATCAAGGCAGAAAGAAGTCTCTGAACATTGACGTAGAGAGTTTACAAAGCAGCAAAGAAAACTTAGCAGAACAAACCATCTTAGACAGATGTATTCTCATCATGGTTAACGAAGCAGCCAAATGTTTAGAAGAAAAAGTAGTAGACAATGCCGCCTACCTTGACATGGCAATGGTCATGGGGACAGGTTTTCCTGCCTTTAGAGGAGGGCTGTTACGTTATGCGGACTCATTAGGTATTGAAGAAGTTGTGAAACGTCTTTCTGTGCTTGAAAGTCGCTATGGTGAAAGATTCGCTCCTGCTAAATCTTTACTAGTTATGGCTGAGAAGGGTAAGTATTTTTACTCCACAAGCAATGCACGTCGATAGTGTTAATATAAATGATAATGACTTAAGAGGAGATATAAAATGGGATTGATTCTTTCTGTATTGATTGTAATGATGGCTTTGGCGTATTTTGCTGCACCACTTTGGGCTTGGTTTGTTGCATTGGCGGTCTTTTTACTTGGCTGTGATGCCTCTTTTGTATGGTGGGTACTGAGTATTGCTTTGGCCACAGTTCTTTTAAACAAAGAGTTACGTGTAAAACTCATCACCCAAAAACTTTTTAACTTCATAGAAAAAAAGGGACTACTCCCCAAAATTTCCGAAACAGAAAAAGCTGCGTTACGCGCAGGGGATGTGTGGATAGAAGGAGAACTTTTTTCTGGGTTACCTGACTTCCAAAAAATCTTTGCCAACCCTTACCCGACTTTAACAAAAGAAGAGCAAGACTTTTTAGACAATGAAGTCAATGTTGTTTGTGCCATGACATCAGACTGGGATGTGTTTGAAAAACGAGACTTACCCCGAACGGTGTGGAAATACTTAAAAGAGAAGAAGTTTTTAGGCATGATTATTCCTAAAGAGCATGGTGGGCTTGGTTTTTCTGCTTATGGACACTCTTGTGTCATTGAAAAGTTGGCCACACACTCTCAAGTACTTGCCATTACAGTGATGGTACCAAACTCCCTTGGGCCTGC
>WTAE01000226.1 GCA_013139765.1 Sulfurovum sp. | reverse complement strand
CATGGCGCTATTATAGCCTAAGGGAACCTCTATTAATAGGTGACACCCACAACATCACTAGCTTTTGTCTAGGCTAGGCACTCTTTTGAAAGCCTAGCCATAGCTAAGGTGAAAAAGAGTAACGACGTATAGGCGAAAGCTAGTGATGCCCAAAGGGTGGGCTTTGCAAACGCAATCTTGCAAAAGATATTTGCTTCGTCTTAACTATGGCTAGGACTTGAAAATCTCTTGCACAATCTCACATTTGCAAAACCCATTGTGAATGCCTAGGTTTATCAGAGGGTTCTATTCGTATTATATCTTAGTTTAATTTCTGTATCATAACTCAAAAAGAGTTTACTTAGAAAATAATGTAAAAGATGAGGAGTCCGCATGCGTGTTTTATGGGTGTTTGTGCTGTTAACCCTACATAGTTTTGCTTGGCAATTGTTAGGTTTTGGTACGGAGACAAGGGAGAAAGAAGTCACTATAAGAACGGTGTTACCTATGGATGTTGAGTATGAAAAAGGTGTGGCACGGTCTCATTTAAATGACATACGTGAGTCCATGGGGATGAATACCTTACTGCAAGATGATTTACTCAACCTTGCAGCACAAGGACATGCAGACTATCTTGTAGCCAATAATGAATCTTCACACTATGAAGTTGAAGGGCATAAGAAATTCATAGGTGTGAAACCTGTAGACAGAACACTGTCTGTCAATTACCAATCAACACAGGTTAGTGAAAACCTTTCGACACACACCTACGATGCACAAAGTTCTATAGATGGTCTTTTCTCCGCCATTTACCACCGTTTTGGATTTTTGGCGCTTGATATTGACACGATAGGGGTGGGAACAACGCAAGAGAAAAGCAAAACATCTAATTCTGCTTTTGTCTATGTCATGGCAAATTCTAACCTAGAAAGATTCTGTCACGATAAATCTTTTTCTGGCTCTGGAAAATACTACTACAAAATGTGTAAAAATGAAGATCACCGTATTGGAGAAAAAGCTTACCATAAAGCCTTGGATGCCAACAAACGATATAACCCAAAAATTGTGCTTTATCCTTATGATGGGCAGAAAGAAGTACCACCTGTATTTTACGATGAGAGTCCAGATCCACTTCCTAACCATGAAGTGAGTGGTTTTCCTGTGAGTGTGGAGTTTAATGACTACTTCTTTAAAGAAGTCTCCTTACAATCATTTAAACTTTTTGAAAATGAAGGCTCTGAAGTCACGGATGTACTGCTCATGAATAAAGACAATGACCCACATCAACGTTTTACTAGCAAACAGTTTTCACTTTTTCCACTCAAACGTTTGGAGTATGACACAGAGTATAGAGCAGAGATAGCCTATAGTGTAAAAGGAAAACTAGAGACCTTGTCTTGGGCATTTGTCACGCAAAAACCTACAGAAAGCTTACACAAAATAGAAACGAAGGACGCCACTTTGCATTTGGAAAAAGGAAAAAGCCATATCCTCTATTTTCCTCCTCATAATGCACATGATCTGTTAAAACAATTGCAATTTCCAGCAGATGTAGACATTACCTTTATAGACCACAACACTTTGAAACTGACAGTGATGGATGAGGATTTAGATGACTTTACGATGAAAAGTGAAGGTAGGAATATTCGTATTGTTATGGAGTGAGTGAGAGAGAAGTTTTAACTTCTCCTTCTACCTCTGTAGCCACCACTTCGGCTACTATTGTTTCCATACCCCCGTTTTCCACCGGAGTGACAAGCATCACAAATGGAGAAACGGTAAGAGAAGTCTAAGACTTTGTCACAACGTCTACAGCGTTTGGTGAAATGACCTTGTCGTAGGGAGTTTTCGATGTAATTGTTGAGACGTACTCTGGCTTGGAGGGCTTTTTCTGTATCTTGGAAAATCTCTGGAAATTTAAAACTAAGCCATAAGTAGAGAGAAATCTCTCTAACGCGGTCTTCTGCGTTAAGTAACATGTCATTGGTTTGGGCAAAGGCAGGTAAGTCACGAGGAGGAATGTACAAGACTTGTCCTCCTGCTTCTATCTGTTTGATGTACCTGTGAAAGACAGACTCAATGTAGGGAGACCTTATACTAGCAGGAGCACAGGAGAGGTAGTAACGTGTTTTTAAGTCTAGCTGATACTCATCTACTATGGCAGCGATGTCTAACATTGACTCTATGTTGGCTGCTCTAAAAGGGCCTTCGAACTCCATGTTGTCTGCAAAAAATCCTAAAATAGTCGTAACATCTTCTGTTTCAAGTATGTCACCTATGAGCATGACATGTTCAAGTGATGCCATGACAGAGACAGGCAGTTCAATATCAGGTAGTGGACTATGAAAAGCAGAGTTAATGGTGCTTAAAGCATTGTCTTCTAATGCACCCACATACCCCTTCTCTTCAAAACCGTAACGTCCTGCACGCCCAGCAATTTGTGACACTTCTGTGGGAAGGAGTTCCCGTCTTCGTAAGCCGTCAAACTTGTTGTCTTTTGCAAAGAGTATGGTTTTAATGGGAAGGTTAAGCCCCATGGCAATGGCATCGGTGGAGACCAGTATTTGACTTTCACCTTCTCTAAAACGTCTGGCTTCTTCACGTCTCACTTCAGGAGAGAGGTTTCCATAGACCACAGAAACTTCATAACGTTCTGAGAGTTGTTGTTTGAGTGAGAGTACATCACGTCTTGAAAACGCAACCACAGCCGTTTGTGGCTCAATGTTTTTTAAGTTAGTGGCTTGTGTTAACATGGCAAGTTCATTTTTACGTTCAAAATGTATGACTTCCAATTCTTCACCTAAGTACGCACAAAGTTCTTCCACCGCGGGTAGGGCATTGGCGGAACCTGTGAGTATGACTTTTTTTGCAGGGACACCCATGAGTGCATTGGCCCAAGCCCAGCCTCTGTCACGGTCAGAAATCATTTGAATTTCATCAATGACACAAACAT
>WTAE01000122.1 GCA_013139765.1 Sulfurovum sp. | reverse complement strand
TTATGTTATACTTTTCTCATGAATCAACCCTACAAATACAAAGCTTTTATTAGCTACTCACATCAAGATAAATCTTTTGCGAAGTATTTGCAAGGAAGTATAGAAAACTACAAGATACCTAAAAGTTTAAGAAAAAAATACCCACATTTACCACAAGATTTAAAACGGACTGTTTTTCGTGATGAAGATGAACTCTCCTCTGCCTCTGTGCTCTCGAATGTCTTGAAAAAAGCGTTAGATGAGAGTGAATCTTTGATTGTGGTTTGTTCTCCTGCTGCTGCAGCTTCTACTTGGGTAGAAGAAGAAATTGTTTATTTTAAAGAACGTGAAGATGAGAAAATATTTGCCATTGTAAAAAGTGCAGAACTTGAAGATGCTGTACCGTTGGCACTTCGCAAAGGTGCTGCTCCCTTGGCTGTGGATGCACGTAGACAACCTAAAGTTGCATTTCTAAAAATCATTGCAGCTATTTTAGGGGTGGATTTTGCTGATTTATGGGAGCGTGAAAAAAGAGAAAAGAGAAAACGTTTTCTCTTTAAAAGCATTGCTGTACTCTTTTTTGTGGCTATGGCCATTTATGTGTATACCCTCTCTGGTGCCATTAGTTCTAACGCAGAACTCATTCAAATTGAAAGTGAAATCGCAAAGGTAACACTAGCGCAAAAGAACAAAAACCTCAGTGACAAAGAAGCCTACGTACTCTCTTTTAAATTAAAAAGTTTACAAGAAAACAAACGTGCCAAAGAGGAGACACTGAAGTGGTTTGGCCTTTTAAAAACGTCTATTTCTAAAGAAGCCCAAGAGGTTTATAATATAAAAGGTGTAGATGAAGCACTTGCCGTACTAGAGTCTTCAAAGTCTGAGGCAGAAGATGAAAGTTATGCGAAGAAAAACATGCTCCGTGCCAAACTTTATGTTGAAAAGAATGATTTTGAGAATGCAGGGAAATCTTACAAAAAAGCCATTGTTGTAGATCCCTCATACATCAATATGTATGACTATGCACTTTTTTTAATGAAAGAAAATTACCTAGAAGAGGCGCAAGAGATTTTTGGACGTTTATCGGGGTATGACCTTCACCCTGCAGAAAAATCGAATGTGCTCAACAGACTAGGAATTTTGTATCGTAAGTCAAAACAAATCTCAAGGGCAAAAGAAGCTTACTCTGAAGCATTGGCGTTAAGAGAAAGTTTGGCTAACGAGAAGCCTTTGGTTTACACTAATGACTTGGCATGGACTTACAATAACATGGGTGTTTTATATAAAGAAAACTTTGAACCCCAAGCTTCAGAAGAGTCTCATAAAAAAGCTTTGGCTCTACGTAGTTCTTTGATGGAGCAAAACCCTAAAAAATACAGCTTTTATGTCTCTTGTTCTTTACATAACATGGGGGAACTGTATGCCTGTACCCAAAGAGAAGGTAAAGCAGAAGCACTCTTTTTAAGGTCTATAGAAATAAGAAAGAAGTTGATTAAAGAGAACCCAAAAAGGTTTACACCTGCACTTGCCTCAACCTACCATGAATTGGGACTTTTGTATTTTGATACAAAAAGAGAAGTAAGGGCAGAGAAGTTTTACTTAAAAGCTTTGGAGTTACGACGTACTTTAGCCAAGACCAATCCGCATGCTTATCAACAAGGTTTGATAGATACTTTGGTGGCCTTGGTTAAACTTTATAAAGATAGTTCTGCTTTGAAGAGTAAGGAAAACTTTGAAGAAGAGTTAACGAACTTAAAAGGTGAAGGTAACTAATGCAACATAAATTTCTACTACGTTTCATTAAAGAAGAGATGGAAAAAGCGCATATTGTGGCTAAAAGTAATGAAGACTTTTTTAGACTTTTTTTAAAAGATGAACCTTGGTCTTCTTACCGAAGTAACATGAGTAATTGGCTCTCTGCCAAAGAAGATGGGGTGATACGTAAACGTATTTTTATCTCTGCTATTAATGAAAAGTTGGGTTTGGGTGAAGAGGTTTGGGGTGCTTCTGAAGGTAAGCAAAAAGAAGCAGTGGTACAAGGTGTACTGAGGTTTAAAGAGGAGCTTGAGGGGGAAGAGATAGACCTTTTTCCTTGTCTTGATGCAGCAGCTTTGAGCCCAGAACAAGAAGCATTTTTGGACTTTGCAAAGTCTGCTTCACTTGAAACACTTGAAAAGAGAGTGCAAGCAGAAGCTACATCTTTTGAAAAGAGATCTCAAAACCAACCTTTTTTACTGGCACTCTTTCACATTATGTATGCACGTGCAGCGTATGTCTTTGTTTATGACAATGTTTTTCCTTACCTTTTAGACACGTATGACAACACGGTAAAAGCAAAACAGGCGGACATTTATGCTTCTTTGCCTACGCCGATGTACAGAGAAGCCTTTGAGATACTCTCTGCCATAAAAGGGGAGAATAAAGAGGAGACAATTGACCTTAAAACGGCAGCTATTTCAAACATACGTAGAGAACGTCTCTCCTCTGCTACTTTAAGTAAAGAGGAGTTTAAAGGTTTATTGCAAACGCTCATACGCACGTATGTCAAGATTTATGTGCCTAAAGAGGGCTGTAGTTATTACCCTGGTATCAATTTGGCGTATTTGTTGGCTTTAGAGAAATATGTTTTTCCCAATGAAGAGAGTGTTTTAGGCAATGACTATAGTGTGAAACAGATATATGCAGATGTAAAGAACTCTATTACCAAAGAAAAAACTTCAGAGACCTCTCAATCGCGTTATTATGCTTTGATGTCTGATATTGAGTTTCAACTCTTACTTAACAAACAAAGCATGGTACAAGAGTTGGAATATGTGCTAGAAACAGAAAACCCAAGTCAAAGTTTAGTCAATCAGACGCAAAGACAGATGGGTCTGTTTTTTATGGATCTCGTGGAACGTTTCTCTGA
>WTAE01000146.1 GCA_013139765.1 Sulfurovum sp. | reverse complement strand
ATTGACGCCATTGATGGCATGGTTGCTGTGGAAGGTTGGGCTGAGACTTCAGACATGAAAGCTACGGACCTTGCACGTGAATTTGCAGCTTGTGGTGTGCAAGCCATAATTTGTACCGATGTGGGTCGTGATGGCATGATGACGGGCGTGAACTTAGAGTTCACCAAAGCCATCCAAGAAGCTTCAGGACTTGAGACTATCGCATCAGGTGGACTTAAAGACATGACAGATATTCATGGACTGATTGCTGAAGGTATTGATGGGACCATTGTTGGAAAAGCTTTTTACGAAGGTACGCTAGACCTTGAAGAAGCATTTAAGGTGGCCAATGCAAAATAACTATTATGAACTCACCATTACTCTTAACGATGACTTTGTAGAGTTCATCGCAGACTTTGTAGCCAACATTGCAGGTTCTTGTGTAGAGTTAGGTGAAGGGCAAATTGTTGTACGTTCAGAGTCTGATTTAACTTTTGTTAAAGAAGCTTTGGTAGCCTTAGCTGGTACATTAGGTGGAAGTATCGAGACGACTTACAAGATTGAAGAGAAAGAGAACAAAGACTGGATTAAATCTTACCAAGAGAGCATTGAGCCTATAGAAGCGGGGAAGTTTTACATTTTTCCTAGCTGGTATGAAGCAAAAGAGGGGTTTATCAACATCAAAATTGACCCTGCTCTTGCTTTTGGTTCAGGACACCATGCCACGACATTTTCTTGTCTTGGCGCCATTTCAGAACATGTCAAAGCAGAACACTCTGTGATAGACGTGGGCTGTGGTTCAGGTATCTTGGGACTAGCGTGTAAAAAACTTGGTGCAAGCGTGGCACTTTGTGACACCGACCCTGTTTCCGTTGAGTCATGTAAAGAGAATTTTAAGCTCAATGAAGAGAGTTATGATGCTTTATGGGAAGGCTCTATAGACAAAGCCAAAAAGCGTTATGATGTTGTCATTGCAAATATCATCGCAGATGTTTTAAAGTTTATTGCAAAAGATTTAAAAGCGGCCTGTGAAGACGGTGGACTTTTAATCCTTTCTGGGATTTTAGACAAAAAAGAGCGTCTTGTTACAGAAACCTATAACGATATGACACTCATTTCAAGAATAGAAAAAGATGAGTGGGTAACACTCATTTACAAAAATATATAAATAAGCACTAAGGAAACACTTTGGCTGACAATAACCAAAATAACGACAACAATAACAATAACTTTTTTAACAACAATCCACTGCTCGCTTTCGCAATTTTTTCTATTGTGATTATACTCATTTTTAAAGCTTTTGTTGGTGAAGGTGAGAGTTTAGGTTCTATGATAAATGGGCAAACTGCTGTCACACAAACCAAATCGGTTAAATACTCAGAGATTAAAGCGAAAATAGAAGAAGGTGGCATCACTTCAGTCAAGTTGACGCCAAGTACCATTGAAGCATTTGCTGAAAGTAATGGTAGAAAAGTACGTTATGTGGCACAAAATGTACCTACTTATGACAAAGACCTTATTCCTCTTTTAGAAAAAAAGAAAATTTCTTATGAAGGTATTATGGGTGGCGGATTCCTCTCAGACTTGCTTGGTTCTTTACTGCCTATACTCATTTTCTTTGGTATTTGGATTTTCCTTGCTAAAAAAATGTCAAAAGGTATGGGTGGCGTATTGGGTGCTGGAAAAGCAGACAAACTCATCAACTCTGAAAAACCAGATACAAAATTTTCAGATGTGCAAGGGGTAGAAGAAGCCAAAGATGAAGTGAAAGAGATTGTTGACTTTCTCAAATATCCTGAACGCTACATGGAACTTGGTGCAAAGATACCGAAAGGTTTACTACTTGTAGGGCCTCCAGGTACGGGTAAAACCTTGCTTGCAAAAGCAGTGGCAGGGGAAGCTTCAGTACCTTTCTTTTCAGTCTCTGGTTCAGGGTTCATAGAAATGTTTGTAGGGGTGGGAGCCTCTCGTGTACGTGACCTTTTTGCACAAGCTAAAAAAGAAGCGCCTTCTATTATCTTCATCGATGAAATTGATGCCATTGGTAAATCAAGAGCATCTGGTGGTCAAATGGGTGGAAATGATGAAAGAGAACAAACACTCAACCAACTTCTAGCAGAAATGGATGGTTTTGGTACAGATACACCAGTCATCGTACTTGCAGCTACCAACAGACCGGAGATACTCGATGCCGCACTTCTTAGAGCGGGCCGTTTTGACAGACAAGTCCTCGTAGACAAACCAGACTTTGATGGAAGACTTGCCATTTTAAAAGTACACTCTAAAGGGGTTAAACTTTCTCGTAAAGTGGACTTAAGTGTTGTGGCTAAACAAACGGCAGGACTCGCAGGTGCGGACTTGGCGAACATCATCAATGAAGCAGCGCTACTTGCTGGACGTTTTAACAAAAGAGAGATCGAACAAGCGGACTTACTTGAAGCCATCGAGCGTTCATTTGTAGGACTAGAGAAGAAAAACCGTAAAATCTCTGAAGTAGAAAAACGCATTGTTGCCTACCATGAAAGTGGTCATGCCCTCATGGCAGAGCTAACTAAAGGTGCAACACGTGTGACCAAAGTGTCTATTATCCCTAGAGGACTTGGTGCGCTAGGTTACACCCTGCACCTTCCAGATGATGAAGACAGATTCTTAAAACAAAAACATGAACTCTTAGCAGAAGTTGATGTACTTTTAGGGGGACGTGCCGCAGAAGAGATCTTTATAAAAGAGATCTCTACTGGTGCAGGAAATGACCTCGACCGTGCCACAGCCATACTTAAAGACATGATTTCTGTCTATGGTATGACTGAAGTCGCTGGGCTCATGGTACTTTCACGCTCTTCTAACTCTTTCTTGGGTGGTGGTGCAGTAAGTACGGACTACAGTGACAAAATGGCAGAAGAGATGGACCATTACATTCGTTCGACACTCAATGAACGTTATGCCTTTGTAAAGAAAACATTAACGGAGTACAGCCAAGCCATTGAAAACATGACTGCGGTGCTTTTAGATGTAGAAGTGATAGAAGGTAAAAAAGTACGTTCTATTATTGCAGACTTTGAAACAGAAAATGACATGCCAAGCCGTCTTGCGCATGGAGAGAAAATAGCCCAAGCAGAAGCGATGGCTAAAGAACAAAGAGAAGTATTTGAAGCAGAACTAGCAAAAGAAGAAGCAGAAAAAGATAGAGAAGACAACGCATAGCTATGAAAAAATCCAATCTTATCTACATCCTACCAAACTTGTTTACAGCCTCAAGCATTTTTGTAGGGGTGATAAGTATTGTAGA
>WTAE01000063.1 GCA_013139765.1 Sulfurovum sp. | reverse complement strand
TACCTGCATTTATAGGGGCAAACCCTTATAAACAAGCGTTTGAAAGAGGGGTGAAGATTATAGGAGCAACTGCACACTTTGTCACAGATGACTTAGACGAAGGTCCAATCATCGCCCAAGATGTCATTCCGGTAAACCACCGTTTAACATGGAAAGACATGCAACGAGCAGGACGTGATGGTGAGAAAATAGTGCTTTCTCGTGCTTTATCACTTGTGCTAAATGACAGAGTTTTTGTAAATGGAAATAAGACAGTAATTTTTTAGAAATATTAATAGTGTTGATTGTATTTCCTTTTACTTGAAATGAGGCGTTGTTTCTCTCTTCATTTTTTTTAGAAAAAAACGAAGCAAAAAAAGCGTCGTGGCTCTCGAATCGCTCCGCTTTCAAGGGCGTTCGCCACGACAAGGCGCACTAATCGTGCGATTAACGGAAGAGCAAGAAAAAGGATACCCATGTTCAATATTGTATTAGTAGAACCACAAATCCCCCAAAACACCGGAACCATCGGACGTTTATGCGTAAACTTAGGTGCCACACTGCACCTCATAAAACCCCTAGGCTTCGATATAGACGACAAAGCAGTAAGACGTGCAGGACTTGACTATTGGAAACACTTAGACTTGGTACTTTGGGAGAATTTTGAAGAGTATTTAGCCGCACACCCAATCAAAGAAAACTCTTACATGGGCACAACCAAAACAGACAATCTCTACTTTAATGCTCCTTTTAAAAAAGGGGATCACATCCTTTTCGGTTCTGAGACCAGAGGCATTGATGAAAAAGTCTTACTTGCACATAAAGAACAGTGTATTACCATCCCAATGGGGGGCAAAGGACGAAGTTTGAACCTGGGTATTTCTGTGGGTGTTGTACTGTATGACGCTTTACGTCAAAACTATGAAGGTTTTGAAAAAATCACCATCGAAAATACCTTAGAAAACAATACGGAAAAAAACTAATGTCTTTTGGTGACATCCTCTACATCGTGGCAATGTTCCTTTTTGCCTATCTTACTTTTGGCATTGTCAGAAATTACTATAAAAAGAAGTTTGATGATGAAGGCCATCGTATAGATATGTATGATAAAGACGAGGACGTAGATTAACCCCCTCTTTACTAACTCTTAGATAAAATTATATAATTAATTTTTACTAGGAAATCCTATTATGACAGAAGCATTACTCATCGAAATCGGTGTTGAAGAATTACCAGCAATCCCACTACTTAAAATCATTGCAAACATAGAAAAAACATGGTCTAAGATACTTGGAGAGTACAATCTTTCTAATAGTTTTGAATTCATTTATACGCCTAGAAGATTGGTACTTAAACATGCTGCGATGCCGTTAAAACAAGAAGATGCAACGGTAGAATTTTTTGGACCTCCCGTAGTCGCTGCCATCAAAGATGGAGCGCCTACCAAAGCAGCAGAAGGGTTTGCCCGTAAATGTGGTGTTGACTTTGAAGCGCTAGGGCGTGGTGAGAAAAATGGGAAAGAAGTGCTTTACTTTAAAAATGAAGTAGAGGGTGCATTAACGGCTTCTTTACTTCAAGAGATGTTAGAAAAATGGATAGCGTCTATGGCCTTTGGAAAGATGATGCGTTGGGGAGCTAGAACGGATGAGTTTATCCGTCCAATCAGATGGCTACAAGTGCGTATGGGTGAAAACTCTGTGCCTGTGACACTGTTTGGTGTAGACTCTGACACAAAAACATACGTACATCGTATGGTGACATATGATGCTGTTGAAGTGCCAAACATTGATGCTTATGAAGGTATCTTGACTGAGGGTGCAGTAATGCTTCAGCCTAAAGACCGTGAAGCGTTGATTTTGGCTGAATTTGATGCTTTAGAATCTACACACAATATTATTATTGAAAGAGACAGAGCTTTACTTGCTGAAGTGGTTGCCATTACGGAAAACCCTAAAGCACTGCTTGGGAGTTTTGATGCACTTTTCTTAGAGCTTCCTCCTGAGGTGATTATTACGTCGATGAAAGAACATCAGCGTTATTTCCCTGTGTTTGAAAATGGTAAAATCGCTAACAAGTTTGTAGTGGTTTCAAATGCTTATACGAATGATTACTCTAAAGTAGTGGCTGGAAATGAACGTGTACTCAAACCACGTTTAGCGGATGGTCTTTTCTTTTACAAAAATGACTTGGCAAATGGGCTTAAGACAGATGGGCTTGAAAAAGTACAGTTTATTGATGGATTGGGAACTCTTTCAGATAAAATCAAAAGAGAGAAAAACATTGCAGTAAGACTTTTGGCCTTGTATATGGACAAAATAGAAAAAGCCACAGGTAAATCTGCAGCGGATTTAGAAAAAGCCATGGATAAAGCAGTCAACCTTGCCAAAGCAGACCTCATGTCTGAAATGGTGTATGAGTTTACAGAGCTTCAAGGGCTTATGGGCTACTACTACGCCAAAGCATTAGGAGAAGAAGAACTGGTATACATGGCCATAAAAGAGCAGTATATGCCTGTAGGTGAGGGTGCAGAGTTACCTACTTCAGTCTTCTCTTCTATTGTGGCTATGTCTGCTAAGTTGGATACACTTTTTGGACTTTTCTCTGTTGGAAGAATCCCTACAGGTTCTAAAGATCCCTTTGCGCTTAGACGAGCAGTGAATGGGATAGTAAGAATAGTGACAGAATATGACTTGGCCTTTAATATTGATGATATTATTGCATTGCTTAAAGATGCGTACAATGACTTTGACACGGTGCTACTTTCAGACTTCATTATTGAGCGTATCAACAAATCACTAGATGCTAACCCTTCAGTCATAGCCGCAGTATTGGCTTCAGGAGAGAGAGACATTAATGAGATAGCTAAAAAAGTTTCAGCACTCAATGACATTGTCTCTTCAGACACCTTTAAAGAACAGTTTTCAACCTTTAAGCGTGTGGCAAATATTTCTAAAGACTTAGATCTTGAGGGTGACTTGAACATAGACACCACGCTCTTCAAAGAAGATGCTGAAGTGACACTTTACAATGCTTATGAAAAAGTGATAAACCAACAGTATGCAGACTACAAAACAGAGTTTGAAGCACTGTTTGGTTTAAAGCGTGAACTTGATGGCTACTTTGATGACGTGATGGTTAATGCAGAAGATAATGCACTCAAAGCTAATAGACTACATACTATTGGTTCAGTGTATAAAACATTTAAAGACATTGCCGACATTAAAGAGATAACCGTTTAATAGTTATAACTAATATTAATATATTAATATTTTTTTAAACAAAAAAGAATAAACTTAGAATATATATTATTGCTAAGGATTTTTTATGTTAAAAAAAAAGGTATTAAAAAAACTCAATGAACAAATTAATTTAGAGCACTACTCTTCAAACCTCTACCTTGCAATGTCATCATGGTGTCAATCGAAAGGTTTAGAAGGCTCTGCGACCTTTTTGGCTGCACACTCTGCTGAAGAGTTACAACATATGCAGAAGCTGTTTGCTTACGTGAATGAGACAGGCTCACAGGCACTGGTAGCAGAAGTAGCTGCGCCAGAAAACACTTTTAAAGATTTAAAAGATGTCTTTGAAAATATCTATGAGCATGAAAAATTTGTGACAGGTAAAATCAATGAACTCGCTGCACTTACGATGTCAGAGAATGACTATGCGACGTTTAACTTTTTACAGTGGTATGTGGCTGAACAGCATGAAGAAGAGGCATTGTTTAAAGGTATTTTAGACAAAATAGAAATCATTGGCCTTGATGGCCGTGGCTTACACATGGTTGACAAAGAAATTGCCAACCGTTTAAGACAACAAGCCTAATAGTTTTTTGCTCTCTTTTAGTGAATGCTAAATGTATTCACCCCATCGTTATGGCTATACTGCAACTCTTTCTGATGAATATCTAAAATACTTTTTACAATATACAGTCCCAAACCTAAACCCTTTTTAGAAGTGTGGAAAGGTTTAAAATAGTTCTCTAAAGGTTCAGACAAAACTTCACCTGTGTTGGAGATGGTGAGTGTATTGTTTTCAATATTTACCGTAATGTGTTTGTCTGTACTGTACTTAATCCCATTGTCAAGAAGGTTCTTAAGCACTAAAGTAAAGAGTTCAAAGTCTACATTTACAGAGTAGTCTTTTTCTATGTTAACCGTGATGAGACGTTTTGGGTTCTCTACCATTAAAAGGTCAATACTGGCTTCAATAAGGTCAGACATTTTGTAGGTATGCATGTGCAGTTCAAAGTTTTTTGAAGTGATTTTTTCTATTTTTGCAAACTCATCAATGAGTAGGTTCAGTCTTTCAAAAATGCTATGAAGACGTGCTTTACTCTTTTCATCTGGCAACATTTCAGAAACAAGTCTCCCTTTTGCAATGGGGGTTTTAAGTTCATGCATAATGGCACGTAAAAAGAGTTGTCTTGACTGTATGAGTTCCCGTATCATGGTAACGGCATGATCAAATTCATTGGCAACTTCTGCTATCTCATCTTGCTTGTCACTTTTACAGCTGATGTCCAAGTTACCTTCTGAAAAGGTTTGGATTTGACGCTTCAGTGTAGAAAGAGGTTTCAAACTTTTCAAAATCCACCAATACAGTAAAACAATGAGTAAAAAGACAATGGCAAAAAGTATGGCACGTTTAATAGGAAATTTTACTTTGTTTTTGTTTTCAAGAATCAGTTGAAAGCGGTCATTATGAATCAGCATAATCCGTTTTAAATGGTAAGTATCTACCGCGTAACGTTTGAGTTTACCTTGCTCTTTATCTTTAAAAAAACGTTTTATCTGTACGACCATACCTTTGTCCGTAATAAGTGAAAGGTTTTGTGCTTCGAGATAGGCTTCGTCAATTTTTCCGTATTTTAAGTTGTAGTCATAGAGGTAGTGGGTGATGGCTTTTTCTTGCTCTATCGTATGCTCTTCAAAGATGGCACGGTCATACTTCACCGAGTAGAGAAAAAGTGCTACAAGCAGTAAAAGTGTGAGAGAAAAAACAACTCTAATTTTAGATCGTAATGAGGTAATAATCATTTAAACTAACTTATACCC
>WTAE01000192.1 GCA_013139765.1 Sulfurovum sp. | reverse complement strand
AGACTAAAGGTAGAATTGTTGCTATTGAGAAAAAGAATGAAGAGCTTGTAAGACTTAAAAAGCCTCTTATCAATGTACCTGCGTACATTTCTATGTCTCAATTGACTGATGCTGTTATGGCTGAAGTTGAAGTAACACTCAAAGAAGAGCTTGCAAAAGAGGGTAAACCTGAAAAAATCTGGGACAAAATCCTTCCAGGTAAAATTGCAAGATTTGTTTCTGATAATACAACACTTGATCAAGAGCAATGTCTTCTTGACCAAAAGTTTGTAATGGATGACAGCAAAACTGTTGCTCAATACATTGCAGACAAAGCAGCTGCCGCTGGTGGTACTGCTGAAATTACTAACTTCACAAGATTAGAAGTTGGTGAAGGTATCGAGGTAGCTGAAGAAGACTTTGCTGCTGAAGTTGCCGCACAAATGGGCTAAAAAATAGTTCTTCTATTTCACAGCACCTTTGGCTGAACGGCTTCGTTCCGTTCGGTCATGTACTTAACGTACACTTCCTTACTTCACTCACGCCGTTCAGCCAAATCTACCGTAAACTAGAAGACTATTTTCTAAACTAATTCATATTCTAATTCAATATACATAACCCCTTACTTTATTATGTTAAAATACTTTAATTAATTTAAAGGCTTTATGCATGTCCAAACCTTTATTGGAAGCTAGAGGGATTTCCCATAGTTTCGATACCCTTCTTTTTTCAGATACCAACTTTACACTAAACCCTTCAAAAAGCGCTGCCATTGTAGGCCGTTCTGGTTCTGGTAAATCTACCCTTTTACACATATTCTCAACTTTTTTAAAACCCAATGAAGGTCAAGTTACTCTCTTTGATGACGATCTTTACGCTTTAAAAGATGAAGCGATAGAAGCTTTACGTCGTTTTGAAGTGGGTATTGTTTTTCAATCACATTACCTCTTTAAAGGTATGACTGCCATGCAAAACATTGAAGTGGCAAGCATGTTGAGTGAAGAAAACATAGACGATGCCATTTTAGAAAAACTGGAAATCAAAGAAGCCATGAGTCAAAAGATAGGTGAACTCTCAGGTGGACAACAACAGCGTGTCTCCATTGCTAGAGTACTGAGTAAAAAACCACGTATCATCTTTGCAGACGAACCCACAGGAAACCTAGACAAAGAGACAGCTTCTTTAGTTATGGATGTACTCTTAGACTACGTAGAAAGCACAGGAGCAGGCTTGGTACTCGTTACCCATGACGAAGCCATGTCAAAGCGTTGTGACACAGTCTATGTCTTAGAAGACAAAGTCTTAAAAGAGTCTAAATGAATATTGACTTGATGCAAATATCATATAAGATTGCCATGGTTATTTTGGCATTTTTTGCTGCAGTTGTGGTGACTAAAACGGTGTCCAAATATTTTAAATTGGATGAGAAGATGAAAGAAGAAGAGGAAAATGATAAGGAGTAAAGCTATTTGAGATTATTTGAATCTCCTCTTAGCTTAAATGTGGTCTTGTTTCTCTCCATACTTTTCTAGAAAAGTATGCAAAAGTCGTCTCTGTTCTCGAATCGCTTTGCTTTCAAGGTCGTTCACAGAGACAGGCATGCTTCGCATGATTAATAGATGTGCGTTACACTTACTTCGCCTGAGCGATTAAAACACCTTCCAATAACTTATCTATATCACCATCCAAGATGTTTGCTACATTCGTGTATGGGATGTTTGATCTTGTGTCTTTTACTTGTTGGTAGGGCTGCATGACGTAGGAGCGTATTTGGTGTCCCCAACCAATCTCTGACTTTTCTACCCCATCAATGGCAGCTTGTTTTTTAGCCATCTCATACTCATACAAACGTGACTTTAACATCTTCATGGCAGCCGCTTTGTTTTTGTGTTGTGAACGGTCATTTTGACACTGTACTATCACATTTGTAGGGATGTGGGTGATGCGTATGGCAGAGTCTGTGGTATTGACGTGTTGTCCACCTGCACCTGAGGCACGGTAAGAGTCAACACGTATGTCTTTGTCTTCAATGACAATGTCTATGTCATCATCTATCTCAGGAGAAACCATAACAGACGAGAAAGAAGTGTGACGTTTTGCGTTGGAGTCAAAAGGGCTAATACGTACCAGTCTGTGGATGCCGTTTTCTACCTTGAGGTAGCCGTAAGCATTTTCACCTTTAATCATAAAAGAGACATCTTTTATGCCTGCTTCTTCTCCTGCTTGGTAGTCAAGCATTTCAACTTTAAAACCACGGCGTTCTGCCCAGCGTAAGTACATACGGTGTAACATCGCAGCCCAGTCTTGAGACTCAGTTCCACCAGCACCTGGGTGGATGGAGACAATGGCATTGTCTCCGTCGTGTTCTCCTGAGAGCATCATTTGTACTTCAAGGGCGTTGGTACTCTCTTTTATGCTTCCTGCTTCTTCAAAAAGCATCTCAAGCGTTTCTTCATCTTTCTCAGATTTTGCCAAGTCAAAGTACTCTTGGGCATCTGCCACAGCATCATTGGCATCGTTAAAGGTTGCAAGTATACGTTCTGTTTTGGTTTTTTCTTGAGAAACTTTTCCAGCATTGGCAGCATCATTCCAAAAGGCTGCATCTTGTTGCACTTCTTCTATCTCATCAAGTCTTGCTTGAAGCACATCGGGCTTAACAATATTTTTGATGTTGTCCATTTTAATGGCAAGTGATTTTAGTAATTCGCTGTATTCGTATGCATCCACGTGAAAAAGTTCCTTTTTCCAAATAATTTTGATATTATTTTAACAAAATATAGCAAAATAGAGGGTTAGAGATGATTATTGTTAAAACAATTGAAGCACTACAAGAAGCAAAAAAAACACTTTCAGGGGACATTGGTTTTGTGCCAACCATGGGTGCTTTACATCAGGGACACCTTTCACTTATACAGCAAGCAAGAAGAGAAAATGCGCATTTGATTGTCTCTATTTTTGTCAACCCTACACAGTTTGGAGAGGGGGAAGACTTAGATGATTATCCTCGTAAAGATGATGCAGATATCAAAATTTGTACCGTGGCAAAGGTGGACATTTTGTTTATGCCTGAGATTTCTGTAATGTATGAAGACGATGAACTCAGCATTGGAGCACCCTCACGACGTGGCTATGTCCTTGAAGGTGAAAAACGTCCTGGTCATTTTGATGGTATGTTACAGGTGGTCATGAAACTCTTAAATCTCTCAGGGGCTACGAATGCTTACTTTGGGAAAAAAGATGCCCAGCAATTGGCACTCATTAGCCAAATGGTTAAAAACTATTTTATGCCGGTGAACATTGTGGCTTGTGAAATTGTACGCGATGAACTGGGGCTTGCTTTGAGCTCCCGTAATGTCTACTTAAACGAAGAAGAAAAAGTACGTGCTTTGTCACTCTCCTCTTCACTTAAATCTGCCACAAAACTTGTGATAGCAGGAGAAAGAAATGTAGATGTCATTAAGAAAGCAATGTTAAATGTTTTGGCTTTGACGGATGAAGTGGAGTATGTGGCCATTGTTGACCGAACATTTTCTGCTTTAAAAGAGGTAGAAATAGGCAATAGCATCATTTTAGTGGCTGCAAAAGTGGGGAAACCACGTCTGCTTGATAATCTTTGGATTTAAGTTTAGTTTTTAGAGGTTCCCTAAAGCTATTTATTACTTGCACAAGCGTCACAATGGCTTGCTTTTTGCATGAGAAGTAGGCGGTCAATAGAAATGATGTCACCACAATTTGTACAGATAAATGATTTTATATCTGTTTTGAGACGGTCCATAAAGTTTAAAAGTTTTCTTTTTTTGGCGTAGGTACGTTGAA
>WTAE01000129.1 GCA_013139765.1 Sulfurovum sp. | reverse complement strand
TACATCACTTGGTTGAACTTGGAAACTCAGTGGTGGTCATAGAACACAACCTTGATATGGTTAAAAATGCAGATTATATTGTAGATATGGGGCCAGAAGGTGGGAATAAAGGTGGGCTTATCATAGCTACTGGTTCCCCAGAGTCATTGGCTACAACGTATGAAGAGACAGGTTCGTATACAGGGAAATATTTGGCCAAAGAGTTAAAACTCTAAAGCCAACTTACACTATCTATATTTTGAAGCTTGTCTGAGAGAGAAAATTGCCAGTGAGATAAAAAAGAATACTGTAAATATTTCATAACCCAAACACCAGGTTAAAAACATAGTATTTTTAGCGTTTACTGCAGCATAAACTGAAAAGCTAAAACCTGATACATAGGTAAACAAAAAGAGATGTCCTATGACGAATGGTGCAACCAGTATATAAAAGAGTAAGGTGAGTTTTTCATACTTTTGAGGGAACAATACTTCTTTTAGTGTACAGGTAGGGAAACTTTTACGAATGCCTGCTGAAACGGTTTTCTGTAGGGGTACTTTTACTACAGATTCTTCTTTTTCTTCCACTTGTCTTGCTTTGTCAACGATGATTTGCATACTTCTTGTCCTTGCTGATGTTTTATCATTAGGACTATCATAGTAGAAAGAACTTTAAACGCCACTTTAAACGCTATTTTAAACGTCATTTTGATGTAGAGTAAACTACGGTATACGAAACTTTTGCATATTTGGTTTTAGGTCATCTTTTGAAAAAGTGAGACTCATTTTAAAAATAATCAAGAGTAGGGTAAAAGCAATCAGTTCATATCCCATAGCCCAAATGAACATGAAAAATGATTGTTCATAGACGGATAAAAACACATCTACTTTCATTGCACTGATGTAGCAAAATTGAAATAGTAGTCCTGCAAGATAGGGTAAAAATACAAAATATAACGCTAGAAATAACGTTTCATACCCTTGAGGTAGTAAAGCAATGTCTGAAAGATGAATATGTTGTTGGGAAAATTTTCGATTTTTATTTTGAATGGGTTTGGCTCTTTTGGAATGTATCATCTGAGCTTTGAACGCGTCAAACTTTGTCATAATGTCCTCCTATTTATACCTAAACATTAATATATCTTATAATACTCTTGAAAAGATTAAATGAAGCTAAAGGCATGTCACTCACTTCTAACACTAACTAGGCTAAAATACAATAAAAAAAAGAGGCACCCTTTTTGAAAACTATTACTATCATCGACACCTTTGGCTTCTTCTTTCGCTCCTACTTTGCACTGCCACCTTTACGTAATACCGAAGGTTTTCCTACAGGCTTACTCACGGGGTTTGCAAACCTTGTAGACTCTTTACACCGTGACCACGCTACAGACTACTTGGTTTTTGCCCTTGATGCCAAAGGTAGAACCTTCCGTAATGACATTTTCCCAGAGTACAAGGCCAACCGTGACCCAGCACCTGAGGATTTAGTCAAACAACTCCCCATTGCCATTGAATGGATAGACCAAATGGGGTTTGCCAATCTTTCACGTGAAGGTTTTGAAGCAGATGATGTCATTACTACTGTGACAAAGTTCGCTAAGCAGAAGGGTATGAAAGTCCGTATTGTTTCTCATGACAAAGATTTATACCAAATGATTGAAGATGGTAAAGTAGAAATGTATGACTCAGTTAAACGTGCCGTGGTTAACGAACAAACCTGTATAGATAAGTTTGGTGTACACCCTCGTGACTTCATCAATTTTCAAGCTATTTTGGGGGACTCCTCAGACAATGTACCCGGTGTCAAAGGCATTGGAAAAGTAGGGGCTTCAAAACTCATCAACCAGTACCATACCCTTGAAGCTATTTATGAAGACTTGGAAAACTGTGGTACCCCACGTATTCAAAAACTCATGTTAGAGAGTAAAGAGTCTGCCTTTTTGTCACGGGAACTGGTCACCATGTCTACGGATGTTTTTAAAGATGTAGATGTGGAGTCTTTTGTTTTTGAAGACAAAAACTACCTCTCTTGCCTCTTGGATGAGTTTGAACATTATGAGATGAAACAAGCCATTAGAAGAGCCAAAGTAGGCATGCATGAAGATGAACTGGTCAACTGTGAACGTGAATATGTCGCGCCTGCTATAATCAAACCAGCGCTTAGTTTTGAAGCCATTACCTTAGATAGCAAAGAAAAACTGGACTCTGTCATTGCGGATTTAGACAAAGATGCTATTGTGGCGTTTGATACAGAAACCACGGGACTAGATACGAAAGTAGCAAAAATGGTTGGCTTCTCTTTTTGTGTGGAAAAAACGAAAGCCTATTATGTGCCTGTAGGGCATAGCTACTTAGGTGTGGAAGATCAAGTTTCTTTATCTGATGCCTTAGAAGCCCTAAAAAAACTTATGGGCTATAAAATTGTGGGACAAAACCTCAAGTTTGACTTCTCTTTACTTGCCAATCAGTATAACATTACACCTCCCATTCCTTATGCCGATACAATGATCATGGCGTGGCTTTCAAACCCTGGCTCTAAAGTAGGTTTAGACACGTTGGCAAAACAGTATTATAAGTATGAGATGAAACCTTTTAAAGAGATGGTGAAAAAGGGAGAAGACTTTTCTGCTGTGGCCATAGCAGATGCTACTTTTTATGCAGCTGAAGATGCATGGATGACCTTTTTACTTTACGGGGCCATTAAGAAAAAAATGGAACTCTCTTCTTTGACACACCTTTTAAAAGAAGCCAAAGATGTGGAGTATCCTTTTATGAATGTACTTTTACGTATGGAACGTTTAGGCATCAAAATTAACCCTAAAAAGCTCATTGCTTTGCAAAAGACTTTGAGCGAAGATTTGGTGCTTCTTACCAAAGAGATACACACACTTTCCGGTTCAGAGTTTAACATTAAGTCCCCTAAACAGTTGGGTGAAGTACTCTTCCAACACTTAGGTCTTAAAGGTGGTAAAAAAACCAAGACAGGCTACTCTACCAATGAGTCTGTACTCTCTTCACTACTTAATGAACATGAAGTGATTCCTAAAATTCTTGAGTACCGTGCGTTCCAAAAAATACTCTCTACCTATGTTGAACCTTTGTTAAAATTAGCCAACGCTGATGAACACTCACGTATATACACTTCGTTTGGACAAACTGGTACAGCCACAGGACGTTTAAGCTCACGTGATCCCAACTTGCAAAACATCCCTGTGCGTTCTGCTTTAGGGCGTTCAGTGCGTGAAGCGTTTGTGGCAAAAGAAGGCTATAAACTGGTCTCCATTGACTACTCTCAAATTGAGCTACGTCTACTTGCACATTTTTCTCAAGATGCCGCATTGTTAACGGCATTTAATGATGGCGTAGACATTCACTTAGCAACCTCTATTAAACTCTTTGGTGAAGAAGAGGCAAA
The DNA here is from genome assembly GCA_013139765.1 of Sulfurovum sp. Taxonomy (GTDB): domain Bacteria; phylum Campylobacterota; class Campylobacteria; order Campylobacterales; family Sulfurovaceae; genus Sulfurovum. The sequence continues at coordinate 7,450 of WTAE01000129.1, read as the reverse complement.
AGAGAAAAGAAGTTTTGCAAAGTCTGTGAACTTTGGACTCCTTTACGGAATGGGACCTAAAAAACTCTCTGAAGAGTTGGGTATTTCTACAGGAGAAGCCAAAGAGATCATTACAAACTACTTTGCTTCATTTCCTACTGTGAAGAACTTTTTAGAAGGCATACAAGAACGTGTTAAAATTGACGGTTATGTAGAGACCATCTTAAAACGTAGACGTATTTTTGACTATGAAGCAGCCAACGGCATGCAAAAAGCAGCCTTTATGCGTGAGTCAGTAAATACAGTCTTTCAAGGCTCAGCTGCCGACCTCATAAAGCTCTCGATGAACCAAATAGACTCAATGATACACGAAGAAGGGTTAGACGCCTTCATGCTCCTACAAATCCACGATGAACTCATTTTTGAAGTTAAAGAGGAAAAAGTGGAAGAGATAAGCAAACGTTTTGTACATACCATGGAAAATGTCTTAGAACTTGATGTGCCACTTGAATGTTCTGTAAGTGTTGGAGACAGCTGGGGTGAGTTGAAGTAATGGAAATCGAAAACTACATAGCACTGCCTCGTGGTAGTTTTTTTATGGGCACGGATGATGCATCTGCAAAAGACTGTGAGAAGCCTAGACATGAAGTACATATAGACTATGACATTGCCATGTCAAAACACTTGGTCACAGTGGAAGACTATATGTTGTACGCCCAAGCTACAGGTGTTGAAGTACCTGAAGAGCGTTATGAACACTTGGGTTTCGATGTGCCACTTCGGCGTGTACGTTGGACAGAAGCCAAAGCCTATGCTCAGTGGAAGTCTGAGCGTGAGGGGAAAAGTTACCGGTTACCTACAGAAGCTGAGTGGGAGTATGCGTGTAGAGCAGGCGCAACAACAAGGTACTGTTTTGGAGATGATATCTCAGAGCTTGCTGACTATGCTTGGTATTCTGAGAACTCTGAAGGTTTTACCCATGATGTTGGGACCAAAAAATCCAATGCCTGGGGTTTGTATGACATGCATGGAAATGTATGGGAGTGGTGTGCTGACCGTTATGCAGAAGATTATACTTCTACACCAACAAATGGTAGTGCTTATGGCATTGCTTCTGAAAAAGGTAGGGTATTACGTGGAGGTTCTTACAATGGGGGTGCAGAGAAATGTACTTCGACTTCACGTATTAATCTTGGCTCCTCTGGGAAAAATTATTTTATAGGGTTTCGTTTAGTTTTGGAATTATAAAGGTTTAAAAGTATGTCTATTTGCCATACTTTTACGCTGATAAGAGATTTTATACTATACTACTTTTATGTTTCTTCATATAGATATTGATAGCTTTTTTGCCTCTGCGGAGCGCTCTGTAAACCCTAAACTCAAGGGTATACCTATCTGTGTAGGTTCACGCTCAAATTTAGAAATATTTAACAAAAAACGTACCTATATTAAGCTCATGAATAACAATGCCGGTGCCTTTGTCACCCCCGTATTTTACTCCGATAAAAAGAAAACTTTTGAAAACTATTTCGTAGACGAAATAGACGGTCGCAAAAAAATACGGGGTATTGTGACCACAGCTTCGTATGAAGCTAGAAAAAAAGGTGTAAAGACGGCGATGCCCATCTCCCAAGCTTTGCAACTCTGCCCTGAGATGAAAGTGATTCCTTCTAATTATCCCCTTTATCATACACTCTCTACTAAAATGCATGCTTTTATGCGCGCACATATGCCGAAAGTAGAACAGTACAGTATTGATGAGTTTTTTGCGGATGTGACGGGATGGAAGTCAGATGAAGAGGTGTATGCCTTTGCAAAAATGTTACAAGAGAAAATACTTACACATTTTGACATTCCCGTCTCCATTGGTATTTCCAAAGCTAAGTGGATAGCCAAACTCGCCACAGAGTCTGCAAAACCGTATGGGGTCTTTGAAGTAAAAGACATTAATGCTTACATTGAAGATATACCCATTAAAGATTTTCCTGGCATTGGTAAAGGATTTCAAAAAAGACTTGAGGGACATTACATTAGAACTTTAGGGGACATCAGACGGAAAAAGTCTCTGTTTGACTCTTGGAAGAAACCTGGGTTACAACTCTATGCCAGAGTGACAGGAACAGACAATGAACAGATTGAAAGTAAAGGTGAACGTAAGTCCATAGGGATCTCTCGTACTTTTGATGCCATTGAAGGTTCTGATGAACTCAAAAGAAGGGTCATGATCATGGCAAGGCATATTATCTATATGGTAATGGAACTAGAAGCAAGTCCTAGATCGTATTATCTGAAAATAAACTATGAGTATGGGGTTAAAGTCAAAAAAACGCTCACCGTAGATAGGGTGTTTTCAGAGCGGGTGTATAAGACTTTACTTTCTGAAATGTATGAGGCAATTTCTCATCCTCAAAAAAGAGCTATCAAACTCTCTTTAAATGTATCAAACTTCTCTGCTTCAAAGCGTATAACACTCTCTCTTTTAGACTTTGATGAAGACCGTAAAGACTTAGAATTACATAAAAATATACATGATTTACGCACACGTTTTGGTTTAGATATTATAAAAACTGGAAATGAACTTTAAAGCAAGTATAACATAGAAGAGTTTGAGTATAATAACAGAATGTTATGTAAAAAATTATTCAAAAAACTCCAAGATTTAGAAACAATTAACCGTACGATGCTTGATGGCTTGTATAGTTTTACCAAAAAAATTGTTATTATAATGATGATGTCGGCCACTGCTTTTACCTTGGCACTCTATCCTGCATTAGGAGAGAAAATACTCTATTGGTGTGCACTGTTATGGATTATACTTCTCGCACGTCTTTTTTCTGCCTATAGATATAAATCTAACAATGACTCTTTTACTTTAAATGAATGGTATGTGATTTATGTACTTTTTGCTTTCTCTATTGCCCTGGTTGTTTCTTCTCTAAGTATTTTGTTTTTAAATGATTTGGAACTCTCCTATCAACTCTTTATCGTGGTGGTAGTCATGGCACTCTCTTCGGGTGCAACAACAGCATTTCCGACAAATTATCGCTTAGGTATTATGTACTTAGTGCTTACGCTCTTCCCACTTATGGTTTACTTGGTATTTTTACACCATTATTATCTTTTGGTTATTGTGGGGCTTTATTTGGTAGGACAGGTGGGCATGATACTTCGAAACTATGAACATGAAGTAGAGTTCTCTGAGCTGCGTTCAGAGCAAAAAGTCTTACATCATGTGTTTGAAGAAGCCCCTTATGGTATTTTTATGTTCGATAAACACTTAAAGGTTGTGGAGTGTAATGATATATTTTTACGTTTGATAGATCTACCTAAAGATGTTGTGATAGGTTTTGATATTCAAAACATTCCAGATAAAAGACCTTTACAAGCCATTAGAAATACCTTGACTTCTGGAACACAGTATTATAAAGGTACCTATATTTCTGTTACGGGTAATGAATTTTGGATAGATATGCAAGTCTTTCCTTATAACAATAAAGTCCATGAAACCATAGGTGGAATTGCCCTGATTAAAGATGATACAACAGAACATAAAATTCAGAAAGAACTACAGTATGTGGCAGAACATGATGTCCTTACAGGCTTACTAAACAGACGTGGATTTTATGTAAAAATGGAAAAACTTCTTTCACGTGAGTCACATAAAACAGAGTATTCGCTTTTATTTTACTTAGATTTAGATCAGTTTAAAGGGATTAATGATTCATTGGGGCACTCTGTAGGAGATGCAGTACTTGTTACTGTGGCTAAACGATTAACCTATGCTTTAGACAATCTCTGTCAAATAAGCCGTTTAGGTGGAGATGAGTTCATTCTTACCATACCGAGCATTGCAGATACATTAGAAAAATCTAAAGTACAAGCAAGTATATATGCTAAAAGGATTCAAGAAGTTTTTGAAGAGCCTTTTTTAATTGAAGATTTACATCTGCGTATCACTTCAAGTATAGGTATTATTGTGATTGAACCTAAAAATAACAATGTAGAAGAGATTATCCGTCATGCAGACTTGACGATGTATCAGGCAAAGAAATCAGAAGGGCATATTGCTTACTATAATGAAGATTTAGATGAGAAACAAAAAGAGTTGTTTGCTTTACAACATGACTTGGCTTATGCCGTAGAAGAAGAACAATTAAAAATCTTTTTCCAACCCATTGTGACGATGAAAGATGAAGTCTTACGTTCAGCAGAAGCACTCATCCGATGGGAACATCCAGAAAAAGGACTTCTCTCTCCGGATGCCTTTATACCTTTAGCGATTAAAGCAGGGTTACTCTCTAAAATTACATGGTGGATATTGGAAAATATTTGTGAAGAAATTTCAAAGTGGAAAAAAGAGGGTTTATGGGATATGGATTATGTCTCTATCAATGTAAACTCACAACAACTCATAGAAGAAAACTTTGCCATAGAATTTTTAGCGGCGTTAAAAAAGTATGGCTTAGAAACTAAAGATATTATTGTCGAAATCACAGAACGTTCTCTCATCGATAACTTTGAAAATACCCAAGAAGTTATTTCTGCATTAAGAAAAGAGGGTGTCCGTTGTGCCATCGATGACTTTGGGGTAGGGTACTCTTCTTTATCTTACTTAAAACGTCTCTCTTTTCACACACTTAAAATTGACAGAGAGTTTGTCAAAGACATTGTAGGTAACCCTAAAGAACTTTTACTGGCTTCTACCATTTTACAAATTGGTAGACAGTTTGATTATAATATTGTGATTGAAGGGATAGAAACCAAAGAGCAAAAAGAGTTGCTTTTAGGCTTAGATGAAGACTTGAGTTATCAAGGATTCTACTTCTCTAAACCCCTGCATGCAGATTTGTTTAGAGAGAGATATTTAAAAAAGAATGTGACTAGCTAGAATACAATCTGTCCATCATGTTGCCTATCCATTGATACGCAAATGAACAAAGTCCATTTTGTGCTACGCTAAACGCTAAGTTCTCTTCAGCAGAGGGCTCACGCGTATGCTAAAATACAATCTGCCCATCATGTTGCATACGCTTTATAATCCCCTGAGCCATTTCGTGGCCTTGGTACGCAGCTTTTCTACAGTATTCAATAGATTTCTCTTTGTCCTCTTCACAGCCCATGCCTGTGTCATACAGTGCACCTAAGTTAAACTGTGCTTTCGCATTGTTCGCATTGGCTGCTTTAGAAAAGAGTATAAAAGCTTTTTTAAAGTCTTGTGTAACACCACGACCCTCTTTAAACATAGCCCCTAAGTTGTTATAAGCATCCATATTGCCACGTTTGGCAGCTTCTTCATACCAGAAGGCGGCTTCTGATTCATTCTTCTCACAACCTTCACCATTTTCCAACATGAGGGCAACTTCAAACTGTGCCAAAGGTACTTCTCTAGTTGCTGACTCTAAGTAGAGGTTAAAGGCTTTTTTCGTATTTTGTGGCACTGCATGGCCATGAAAATAGAGAAAACCTAAGTAGTAAAAAGCTGTGGGCTCTTTTTGATCTACCAGTGCTGTATAAAGCTCTAAAGCTTTGTCATATTCTTTGGCTAGAAGTACTTTGTATGCTTCTTGTATCATTTTATCTCCGTTGGGTGGATTTATCCACCAAAATGTTTCTTATTGAAAGTTTGCCAATTCAGCAGAAACTTTTGTCATTTTATTTGTTGCATCTTCTAAAGCTTGTTTGTTCTCAGCAATAACCGATTCCGGTGCATTGGCAACAAAACGCTCATTGTTTAACATACCGTTTAGTTTCTGAATCTCTTTTTCAAGCTTCTCTTTTTGACGGCTAAGTTTTGTGATAATAGGTGTCATGTCTATCTCACCTGTTGGTAGATACACTTCTAAGTTGTCTGAAACATCGGTAATAGAATCAGCTACTTTAGCATCTACAAATTCAATCTCAAGTACTTTTCCAAGTTTCTCAATAAATGGTTTTGCCATATTTGTATCAATCTGTGAAGCCAGCTTTTCATCTATTTTGATGTAGGCTTTGTCGATTTTTGAGTTCCCCATGTCAATGATAACTTTGGCACGACGAAGTGCGGTGATAGACTCTTCAATAATGGCAAACATTTTCTCTGCTTCTTCATCTCTAGCGATGGCTTTAGGGAAGTTCATCACCATGAGTGACTCACCCTCTTCAAGTGTTGTGCCTGAAAGTTTATGGTAAAGGTGGTCAGAGATAAATGGCATAAATGGTGAAACCATTCTAAGTGTCTCTTTAAAGATGGCTCCTAGTTCTGCAATACTCTCTCTGTCTGCTTTAGAGTACTCAATACCCCAGTCACAAAACTCATTCCATACAAAGTTGTAAAGTGCTTTGGCTGCGTCAGAGAAGTTGTACGTATCTAAAGAGATTCTTACCTTCTCAACTGCTACGGAAAGTCTACTTTGCATGTAACGTCCAAGTGGCGTTGTTACTTCAATCTCACTTAAGTCTTTAAAAGTAGAGTGATTAAGTTGTAGGTAGTTCGTCGCATTATAAAGCTTGTTGGTAAAGTTTCTAAACTGATCAAGATTTTTAGCACCAAGTTTAATGTCACGTCCTTGCACTGCCAAGTAGGCGAGGGTAAAGCGAATGATGTCAGCAGAGTGCTCTTCAACCATGTCAAGAGGGTCAATAACGTTTCCTTTAGACTTAGACATTTTTGCACCATGTTCATCACGAACCAGTGCATGCATATAAATGTCTTTAAACGGAAGTTGACCTTTATTAAAGTGTTCTCCCATCATCATCATTCTTGCTACCCAGAAGAACATAATGTCAAACCCGGTAATGAGCAGTGAATTAGGGTAGAAATCTTCCATATCAGTCTCATTATAGAGTTCAGAGAGCTTTCCATTATTCCCCCAACCTAAAGGCGACATCGCCCATAGCGCAGATGAAAACCAGGTATCGAGTACATCAGGGTCTTGTGTAAGTTTTTTACTCGCACACTTTGGACATCCGTCTGGCTCATCTGCTTTATCTGCCCATGTATGAGCACAGTCATCACAAGTAAATACTGGGATTCTATGTCCCCACCAAAGTTGACGAGAGATACACCAAGGGCGAAGTTCATCCATCCATGCAGTGTATGAATTTATCCAGTGAGCAGGGTGGAAATTGTTGTGCTTTTTAGTCTCTTTTATAGAGTTTCCAGCGATCTTTTCACTCAAGAACCACTGTGTCGAGATGAAAGGCTCAACGATGTTCTTACATCTGTAACAGTGACCGACTTGATGTATATGCTCTTCTATCTTCACTATATGTCCAGCATTTTCAAGTGCCTTAACAATAACAGGACGCGCTTCAAGACGTTCTAGTCCTTCAAATTCACCACAGTAGTCATTTAAGATACCTTTTTCATCAAAAACTTTAATGAACTCTAGGTCATGCCTCTTACCTACAGCGTAGTCATTTTGGTCGTGAGCAGGTGTTACTTTAACCACACCCGTTCCAACTTCCATATCTACATGTGTATCGGTAATGA
>WTAE01000056.1 GCA_013139765.1 Sulfurovum sp. | reverse complement strand
CCCACAAATATTGCTATTGTTCCCTGATATCGGGTACGAAGCTCAGTAGCTTGAATATATGTATTTTCAAATGCTTTATCTTTAAAAGCAAGTGTAAGTAAATTCATTTTTTTCATTAGTTGTCCGTATAAGTAATTGTCTTGGATGTGTAACCTGGCGATCTTTTCATCTACTATAGAGTTATAGTATCCAAGACCCATGGCTTTCTGGCCCTACCTCACGATAGGTGTAGCATTTAACATTGTTCAATTGATGGTTAAAACTTCATAAAGTTATATATTTTTCAATTCGTTCTTTAACGATAAAAGTATAGCATTAAAAAGTCAAAAAAATGTCCTATTACTTTTTAATATTAATGGAAACCTTATAATCTAACATATTTTATAACGTTATTCGCTATAGCAACGTTTTCTGAGCATAAATCTGTACCTTTCAATAGAAAACCTTATAAAATGTTCTATATGGAATGTTTTATAAGGAAAAGTATAATTTTTTTGAGGAGAAGTATATGTGATAAAATAAGAGTTACGCACTCTTTTTTTCAAAGGTCACAAAATGTGACCTAAAAGATTATCCGAAAGCTACTGCATCACTCACAGGGACTATATCAACCTGAAGAGATTTAAATGCAGCAGTCATGATAAGCTCATCACTTTTATCACCAAAAATATGGTTTAGTTTTGAGTTGGCATGATGAAATGTTGTGTAAAGTGTTTTTGGACGCACTTTATCGGTGAACTTTACAGTTAGAGGATTTGTCTCTCCGTATTCAGTTTTTAAGATAACTTGTGCCGTTGTAAAGTCAGCTGCATCATCTTCGTGTACAAGTAGGATATCTTCAGTATGCTTTTTCATTAACTTTTCAGTGTACTTTGTTTGAGCAGAGTTATTATAGTGAGCCATGATTCTACCTGTAGTTAGGTGATAACCTTTGAGCTCTTTCTTTGTGATCTCTTCTACCATACCTGAAAGGGTATAACCATGGTATCTAAATGCACCAATCCCATCTTGTGTTCTAAAGTCTTCTCTATGAAGTACTGGGGTACCTGTTCCATCTTCAAGAATTGGCCACGAAATTCCAGCTTTTTCATTGTCTCTAAGTACCTTATATGAAGCACCCTTAAATCTATTGGTAGCTGTTTTTCTTACATCTTCCCAAATATCTTCAGAAGAATTAAAGTCATAACCGCCACCCATTTTCTCATCAAGAAGTTTAATAACTTCCCAGTCATCAGGCAGGTCAGATTTTACTAAAGGTGTTGAAAGATGTACTTTCCTCATCGCGTTGATATAAATACCCGTTTTCTCATAAACTGACTTAACACCCACAACGATATCAGCACGTTCCGCAATATCCGTCATAAATAACTCTTGAACAAAAATAAGTTCTAGGTTTTCAAAAGCTTTGATAAGTTTGTTAAGATTTGGATGAATATGTGTTAAATCTTCACCAATGTTAAGCACACCTCTAATGGTACCATCTAACATACCATCAACAAGCTGAGGCGTCATAAGACCTACCTCTTTTGGTGCTTGATAATCTGGAGCATAGTAAGGTAGCATACCCATGTCACACACACCTTGAACATTTGTCTGTCCACGAAGTGGCATAACACCCGCACCATCTTTACCAATGTTACCAGTCATAAGTGCAAGGTGGACAATGGCCATAACAGCATAAGAACCATCAACATGTTCAGTAATTCCAAGTCCCCAAAGAATTAAAGATTTTTTACTTGCATACTCACGCGCAATTTCAGGAAGCATATCAGCTAAATATTCATAGCCTTCCACATCTCTAAAAAATTCTGGATTTGCATAAGGATCATTTAAAATATTTTCTTTAAAATGTTCCCAGTTTTTCGTTCTATTTTTGATGAAGTCTTTATGATATAACTCTTCAGTGATGATCGTGTAAGCTATCATATTTAGAACAAGTAAGTTTGACTCGTGTGGTGTAATAGCTTTATACTTTGAAAATTTATGAAGTTTAATTTCACGTACATCAAAAGTAGCAATACCTATACCCTTTTGTGCCGCTTTAATCATACGATTCGCAACAATTGGGTGTGCTTCAGTAGTGTTTGAACCCATGACAATCATAAACTCTGTTTTATAGATATCATCAAATGGATTTGACGCAGCACCTTCACCAATCGTAAGTCTCATACCTTTAAGGGAAGGAGAGTGACACACTCTCGCACAGTTATCAACATGTGGAGAATCTAATGTGTAACGTGTAAACTTCTGGAAATAGTACGCAGATTCACAAGAACTTCTAGCCCCACCAAGTGAACAGACTGATTTGCGACCATATTTTGCTTGGATGTCTTTAAGCTTCATGGCTCCTGCCGTTGTAGCTGCATCTAAATCAGTCTCATACCAAGTATCATCTAACTCAGTTAAAGTATCAGCGATGACTTCTTTAATATGAGGGTTTTTTTCTAAGAAACTTTTACGAATTCTAGGTGCTTTGATTCTTGCTTCTGCATCCACAAAATCAAACCCATACTTACCTTTAATACAAAGGTTTCCTTCAGAAGTAGCCCCATCAGGATGAGCAAACATCTTTTTTATTTTGTTCTCTTTTACATCAACTTCTGCTGCAATATCACAGCCAACACCACAGTATGCACATACACTGTCGATTATTTTAATATCGTTATCAATTTTCTTTGTCATGGTTTAGCCTTTAAAATCTGAAGCTATTTGAAGCTTTCTGGTCTAATTAAGACCATTTTTATCCTAATTTGCCTTAAAATAAAGTTTATTTAAACTAACTTGGTTATTATCGGTCAAATTATAACCAAAAGGATCCAAATGTCAACAATAAATATAGGTCAAGAATGTGGCTGTTTCAAGAGAAGTGAATTAGAGAACAATGTTACTTTCGATAACAAAGATGATGCAATGATGAAAGCACAAGGTATGGTAAACCATATGAATGAAAATTTCTGTGGAAAACATGGTTTTGCACTAAGTGAAAATGGTGAAGACTTCAGTATTGCTATGAAAGCACCTGAAGCACCTCAAGCTACTTCAGGTGGTTGTTGTGGTGGCGGACACTGCGGTTAAAACAACCCAAACTCCAAACCCCAGCTAGGCTCGGACTCTTCCAAGCCTTGCTCTTCTTCAACACCAAACACCCCATAATTTCACACATCAAAACCTAACCCTCAGTACATAAAAGTAACATATCCTCCCAAAATGGAAAGATAGTCAAATGAAATTTAAAAAAAACATTTAAATGAGAAAGATTATTGTTTAAGTGCTATAATATTTTAAATTCGCTGAAGACTTTTTATCTTTCAAAAAAGTTCTATGCAATCATACAATTAAAAATGTGGAAACTATGGACAAAAATATAAATATCACCTCTTTGGTACTAAGAAGATTTAAAGAGATCGTAGATAAAGACAGAAAAAACATTTTATATATGCTCTATTACTCTATTGTAGAAGGTATCCTCTTACTTGTTATCCCCTTGACTTCTGCTTTTATTATTAACAGTGTACTCGCGCATTCGACGCTTTCGATTGGGATTTTAAGTCTTGTACTGATTGTTATATTTTCTATTATTGTGGGTTTACAGATATTAAAAGAGTATATGATTGAAAAGTTTGAGCAAAAGATTTTTATAGAACAATCTATTGAAATCTCACAACTTGCACTAGACGCTTCGGAAAAGAGCTCATCGCAAACAGTGGACAAGTACATGAATTACTTTTTTGATGTATTGTCCATACAAAAACTTTTCCCTGTCTTGTTATTGAATGGTACGGGTCTGGTTGTTAAAATTGTCATTGCTCTGCTACTGCTACTCTTTTTTAATCTTAGCTTTTTTCTCTTAGGACTCTTTTTTGTGCTTGCATTTCTTGTCGTGGTTAAATTTTTGGGTAAAGGGGCTGCAAAAGCTGCCATAGAGAGTTCCAATGCCAAACATGAATCCATCTATTATTTACAAAGTATCCCACAAGATAAAGGAGCTAAAGAAGAGGTACTCCAAGAGTTAGATAGTCATTTAGTAAGTTTTGTCAAAGCCAGACAGAAGATCTTTTCTATTGTCATTAAACAACTCACTTTGGCTTTTATGGCTGAGGGCATGGTCTTAAGTGTGTTTTTCATACTTGGAGGCTACCTTGTCTTTGAAGGACTTGTACCCATTGGTGAATTTGTAGCGGCTGAGATTATTATTATCTCCGTGGTCTATGCCTTACGTGACTTTATGAAACAAATCTATTATGTTTATGAAATGGTCGAAGGATTTTACAAAATAGACAAACTTTCCAACACATTAGAAGGTCAGTCAAATGAAATCGTTTAAGTCTTTAGAATTGGTTCGGATGCACCCTTTTGTGGGAAAATTCATAAGCATTACTTTCAGCATTTTATTTGTATTTTTTCTTCTTCTATTCTTACCTTGGGAACAAACAGCCAAAGGTGTTGGATCGGTTACAGCCCTAGACCCACGAGAAAGAGACTATAAAATAAAAGCCACAGTCGATGGTTTTATCGATGCTTTTTATGTGCATGAAAACCACTTTGTTAAAAAAGGTGAAAAACTCTTTCGCATGCGAGACCTTGATGCAGACTATGAAAATCGCCTGATGTCTATTCGTGAAAAAAGCATACATAAACATGACAATACACTGGTGAAATTGGAAAATCTAAAAGAAAATCTAAAAAGCCAAAAAAAGGTTTACGCTGCGGGGGTAGAAATCTATAAGAAAAAAATCGCCCAACTCAAGAACTCACTCTTGGCACTTAAAGAACAAGGTCATGTCCTTAAAAATAAAAGAGAGTTGGAACTTACCCATTATAAACGCTCAAAAATACTCTATAAAAATGGTACAGAGTCCAAACGTGACCTAGAATTAAAAAACAATATCCAACTAGAAACCAAAGCTCAGTACCTAAAAATTATTGCTGAGATTAAAAATACAGAATATGATCTTGAGATTACAGAAGATGAAAAAACAAAGTTCATCAACGAAACAGAACAGAGTATTAATGACATTAAAAATAACATACTGACAACTAAAAACCTGGCAAAAACACTCAAACAAAGTATTGAAAAAGAATCCACCACTATCTCACGTTATATGAGCCGAGATATCTTGGCTAAAAGTGATGGCTATGTCGTACGTATTTACCTCAATGACCAAAATAGACTCATAAAACGCGGTGAACCCATACTCTACTTCTCACCCCTAGTCACACAACGAGCCATACGTATGAGAGTATCTGATTTCAACATGCCTCTTATGAAAGAGGGACTTAAAACCCGTATTATGTTTTATGGTTGGCCTGCACTTCAGATTGCTGGTTGGCCCAAAATAAAACATGGGACCTACGCAGGAATTATACGAAACATCGAACGCACTTCCCATGAAGAAAATGTTTTTTATGCAGTCATTGTAGAAGATCCAAATGAGGATGCTTGGCCAGAAAATGAAAGTTTAAGGGTGGGTACACAAGCCACACTATGGGTACGGCTCTCTGTGGTCACTATCTGGTATGAACTATGGAGACTCATGGTGGCACAACCACCCAAAATGCCCCAAACAAACAAGGCAGACTTGCCATGGTAAAAGTTTTACTTTTAGCGATGTGCTTTTCTTCTCTCGTGCAGTCAAAAGAGACGTTTAGACAAAAAGAAATTCTTTTGTATTTTAATGAGCAGAACCCCTTTTACTACAATGCTGTAGGAGAAGAGTATATCAGCAAAGAAGAAGAGACTTTTTACATAGGTGCCTTCGATACACAACTCAACATGAAGTATGATGACAAAAATTACCCCATTTCTGAGGGAGAATACCAAAAAGTAAACCTTGTCAAGCCATTTGAAAATGGTATTGAACTTACCTTTGGCTACAGAAATGCCCAAGGTATACAAGAGTACAACAACATTAAGACAAGCAATAAAGGAGAAATGCTGACAGGTATCAAGGTACCACTCTTTTCTGCAATCCATAACATAAGTAAAAATCAGGTTGATTTAAAAACTTCAAAACTAAACACCAAACGTGCCACGCAAGGAAGTCGCCTTAACCTACTCTCTCTATACCTTCGTATGTCTGCTGTGTATTATCAAATGTTGTTTCAAAAAGCGATCTTAGATACAGAAAAAGCCTTACTGTATAGAACACAAAAAAATTATGACTTCATCGATAAAGAAGTCGAGACTGGTAACTTAGCCCAAATCGCCCTTATAGAAATAGAAAGTCAAGTCATAGACAGAAAAGAGAGACAACTCAATGCTTTCAATGATTTTAGACAGGTAAAAAACATTTTTTTACAATATTTAAATATTTCAGAAAAAGTCTTTGACAGTAAATACACCCTCCCTCAACTACCTCAAAACCTACCCTCTGTGCTTTCCTTAACACAGGCACAAGGTATTGCCATAGAGAACAGACCCGAGTTCAAAGAGATACGACTTGATATGGAAAAAGTATACTTGCAAAAAGAGTACAATGCCTTGGCACAATACCCCAATGTAGACTTCAATTTACAAGGTGTCTATGACCTTGAATACCAAGAAGGATACAAAGTCTCCATTGACTTCTCCTATCCACTTGAGAGAAACCAATACAAAGGACGTGAAGAAGCTTTACGTAAGCAAATCTTGCTTCTAGACAGTGCTAAGCAGAAAATTTTAAGTCAAACAAAAACAAAGATTAAAAATATTTTACAAAAAATAGAGATCAAAAAGAAGGCCATTGCCTTGTTACGTCGCGAACTCTTTTTAGTAGAACAACTCACAGATATGGAAACAACAAAGTATCAACAAGGCTCTAGCCACCTCATGTTCCTCAACCAACGTGAAATGAAAACCCTACACACGAAACAGAAACTCTTTAAGTCTTATTATGATTTGAAAATTATGGGTATGGAGTTGGAATACGAGTTGGGTAACACAAAGAAGTTACGTCACTATGAGCATACAAGCAACCAAAGTAACGAAACACTAAAACAATTACATCAGGCACTAAAAAAGAGCCCTCCAAAATAAGCGTAAGCGCTCCCCATCAATCACGCAAAGCGTGCCCTGTCGTGGCGAACGCCCTCGTAAGCAAAGCGATTCGAGAGCCACGACGACTTTTGCTTACTTTTCTAGAAAAGTAAAGAGAAAAACATCACCACAGCTAAAAAAAGAGGAAATTAAAAAAATATACATAACACTCTTATGTATGTAAAAAATCTATTTAAAATTCCCAAACACAAGCGGCGCTTTCAAATCAAGCGTCTTCACTTCAGACATCACAGCCTGTAAGTCATCTATCTTCTTTCCAGAGACACGTACTTCATCCCCTTGTATAGAAGGAGTAACTTTAACTTTCATCGCTTTAATAGCTTTAACGATCTGCTTAGCTTCATCTTTATCTATAGTATCAACAATGCGGTAAACCACTTTAGTATTCCCACCAGAAATACCCTCAGTTTTTACCTCTTCAAGTGACTTACCCGCAATATTTCTCTTAATCAGTTTAGAAATAAGAATGTCTTTAAGCGCATCAATCTTAGAATCAGATGAAGAAGAAAGACTCAAAGTCTTCCCCTCCTCATTAAAGTTAATCTCCGCTTTTACACCTTTAAAGTCAAAACGCGTCGCAATCTCTTTCTCAGCCATAATGATCGCATTTTTCATTTCCATCATGTCTAGCTTCGCCGTTATATCAAAATAGTGGTCTTTTGCCATTTTTCTTCCTTTATTTTGTAAGAATTACTTCTCAATCCTCATCATCGTAATCTCTCCACACACCACATCAAGTTTACCAAGTGCTGTCATAGCCTCTTGCATTTCGCTCTCTTTACATGTATGCGTAGTGAAAAGAAGTTTAGCAATCTTTTCATCTTCTGTTGGTTTTTGAAGCATTGCTTCTATTGAGATACCAAATTGACCTAATGTAGATGTGACTTCTGCAAGCACTCCACTATGGTCAGCTACTTCTAAACGTAAATAGTACTGAGTCACGATGTCTTCTTTTGGAAGCAATTTAAGACCAGACTCTAAACCTTTTTTATACCCAAGCATTGGGCCTTGGTTACCACGTACAATGTCTACAATATCTGAGATAACAGCTGATGCAGTAGCATCTCCACCCGCACCTGGACCATAATACATCGTCTCACCTACACGGTCACCAATCACGGTTACAGCATTCATCACACCATCTACTTTGGCAATCATGCTATCTGCTGGTATCATGGTAGCATGTACTCTTAGTTCTACACCATTACCTACTTTTTTAGCAATCCCTAAAGATTTAATTTCATAACCAAACTCTTTGGCAAACTCTACATCTGTTTGGGTAATGTTTTCAATACCTTCAATGAGAATATCTTCTGGTTTTGCATCAATTCCATAAGCAATACTTGCCAAAATAAGCAATTTGTGAGAAGCATCAAAGCCACCCACATCAAACGTAGGATCCGCTTCAGCGTAGCCTAACTCTTGAGACTCTTTAAGTATTGCATCATACTGAGCGCCATGGTTGATCATGTTTGTCAGCATGTAGTTACAGGTACCATTCATAATACCCTGAATAGAGTCAATATGGTTGGCAGAAAGTCCATTACGAAGCGCACCAATAATTGGGATTCCTCCAGCTGTACTTGCTTCATACATCAATGGAATGTCCCCCGCAATTTCTTGCAGTTCATAACGGTGGTAAGCTAAAAGTGCTTTGTTTGCAGTGACTACTGCTTTGCCATTTTTAAGGGCTTTTTTCACTAAGGTAAAAGCTTCATCAACTCCACCCATAAGTTCTACAACAATGTCAATCTCTGGGTCATCTACTACATCTAATGGATTATCAGAGATGATGATGTTAACCCCTCTATCTTTTGAGAGATTTTTTACTACACCTGTTTTAACAACAATGCTTTTTCCTGCTCTAGCTTCAATAATGTCTGCATTTTCTTCAAGTATCTTTGCAACTGAGGTACCTACTGTACCTACACCCAATATTCCAATTTTAATCATATTATCTATCCTTTTCTTCTTGGCTAGAAGCAAAGCTCCTACTCAATTCATCTCACTAAAGTCTTGCATATGCAAGAAAAGACTAATTCGTCTTTTGCTCTGCTTCCAAGTCTTTCAAGAACTTTTTAATGTTTTTTGCCGCTTGACGGATACGTTTTTCATTTTCAATCAGGGCGATACGTACATACTCATCCCCATACTTACCAAAGCCGATACCAGGGCTTACTGCTACACCTGCTTCAACAAGAAGTCTTTTAGAAAACTCTAAAGAACCTAAACTTCTTGCACATTTAGGGATTTTTCCCCAAATGAACATCGAAGCATTTGGTTTACCCATTTTCCAACCTGCATTGGCAAAAGCTTCTAACATCACGTCACGTCTTTTTTCATAACGTGGAATGATTTGCTCATCAGGTATATAGTGGTGTTCATCAAGCGCAACTGTTGCTGCCACTTGAATAGGGGTAAACATCCCATAGTCCAACCAAGACTTAATGCTCTGAAGTGCACCAATGAGCTTTTTATTCCCTACGAGGAACCCTACTCTCCAGCCTGCCATGTTGTATGACTTTGAGAGCGTGTAAGCTTCAACTGCCACATCTTTGGCACCTTCCACTTCTAAGATAGATGGCGTTTTATACCCATCAAAAGTAATGTCTGCATAAGCAATATCTGAAATGATGTAAAAACGTCTCTGTTTTGCAAGCGCGACTAGTCTTGTGTAAAACTCAGGTGTGACTGTTGCTGTTGTAGGGTTATGTGGGAAATTCACCACTAAAAACTTGGCTTGAGGCACAGAGTTGTCTAAGGCTTTTATCACATCTGCTAGAAACCTGTCTTCATCCACTTCAAAGGTCTCTTCATCAAAGATCAGTTCCATCTTCTCAACATTGGCACCTGCCAAAATAAACGCTTGCGAGTGAATAGGATACGTAGGGTCAGGGACAATCGCCACATCACCTGTATTTGCAATGGCTTGAACCAAGTGTACATAGCCCTCTTTACTCCCCATCGTTGCTACAATCTCCGTATCTGGGTCTAAATCTACATCGTACTTACGTTTATACCATGAACTCATCGCCAAACGTAATTTATAAATACCTTTAGATGCAGAGTAGCCATGTGTTTTGGACTTTTGTGCTGTTTCACAAAGTTTATCAATAATCGGTTGTGGCGTAGGTGCATCAGGATTTCCCATAGAAAAATCTATAATATCTGCACCTTCCCTTCGCATTTTCATTTTTAAATCATTGATCTCAGCAAAGAGGTATTTTGGCAATCTATTTATTTTATCAAATTGTATTTCATCAAACATTGTTTACTCTCTTTAAAAATTTTATCGTTTTCATTTTTATTATTTTCATCTTATTTGCCATTGTAATTAATTGGCTTCATCGCTTTTATTGTGCTCTTGAACATCTTTTATCGCTTCTGCTAACAAACTTTCGTTTGTGTCGGACTTTGCATTGTGTGCTGTTACTGTGTCTTCACTAGTCACTTTCTCTTCTACCACAGAGGCAATACTTAAATCTTTTACGCCCTCTTCTATCGAGACCGTATCATTTTGATCAATAAACTCTAAAAGCTCATCAAAATGTTTTTGATCAAACTGTGTTAAGAAGTACCATGTTGCACCCCCAAGTAAAAGTAACACAATCAATGAAAGAAGTTTTGACTTCCCTTTTTTCTCAGGCTTCATTTGCACTTCAAGTGTGATGCCTTTGTTCTCTGTAAACTCATCATAATAGGCTTTGGCTGCTGTACTTAAAACCGTTAACTCTGCACCATACTCACGCTCTAAAATAGAGATAAACCCCATAGTTTTTACACGTTTCAGCGATTCAAACTTATTGGCAAAAAGTGCTTCTAAGTGCTCTTCTGGAATTTTAGTCTTTTGACTAATGGCCTTTATGCTGTTCTCTTCAAGTATGTCATTCAATTGCATCATCACCCCATTCTATGTATTAAAATCGCTGCAGCCGCACTCACGTTAAGCGAGTCGAAATCATGTTTCATGCCTATGGAAACCTTGTGGTTTAACTTTGCTTCCACTTTTTTTGAAAGCCCTTTGCCTTCACTACCCAAAACCAAAATACGTTTTTGCGCGAATTCAACGTCATTGATGTTTTCACCTTCCATCACCGCACCATAAGACTTAAAGCCTAATTGTCCCAGCTCATGAAAATCATCTAACACATTCTTAGCAACCATAAACGGCATGTCAAACAACGCACCGGAGCTTGAACGTGCAATGGCTGAAAAGTTTAACTGTCTTACGCCAGAAGCGATGATGGCATCCGCACCCAAGGCATACGCAGAACGTACAATGGCACCAATGTTACCCACGTCAGTGAGACCATCAAGTACAACAATAAAAGACATTTTTTTAAGCGTAGAGAAGTCGGCTTCTTCAAAATTAGCCATCTCCACAAGTAAACCTTGGTGGTTACCACCTTTAGCCATAGACTGTGCCCATTTCTCTTCGAGAAATTTAATGTCGTCGTGGTATTGGTGAAATAGCTCTTTAGGAAGGATGTTTTTCTTCGCAACGTAGACAGTTTTTATTTTATCTGAGTGATGCTCAAGGGCATGCAAACAGACTTGTTTTCCATATATAATCATAAGATAGATTTTATCTAATTTTTGCTTGTAGGGTGTTAAGCGGAAGTTTTGGCTTAGCCGATGAGGGTGTTATACCACTCTTTTACGGACTTGTCAGAGAGCTGTGCAAGGAGTTTTGCTTTGGGTTTTGGCGGTAAATCTAAGGCTAAAACTTCTGTAAATGAAAGACTTTTTTCTTTACATTCTTTGGCTTTTATGACCACAACCCATTCACCACGAATGGTGAGTTCTTTAAATTGTTCATTTAAAGATTTCACTGTGCCACGGTAGTAATTTTGGTACTTTTTACTTATCTCTTTGGCTAAAAAGAGCTCTCTATTTTCATCTAAGGCTTGAACCTCATCTAAAAGTTTTTCTAAGCGGTGTGGAGATTCATAAAGTACAGTGTTATAGCCATTGTCCATCGCGCCAGCAAGTGCAGAAGCACGTTCTTTACCCTTATGTGGTAAAAAAGCATAAAACAAAAACTTACCCTCTTCAAAACCTGAAGCAGCATAAGCAGTAGTCACAGCAGAAGCCCCTGGTAAGACATCATACTTAAGGTCTTTCTCTTGGGCATAGGCCACTAGAAGTTGCCCGGGGTCAGAGATGACAGGCATACCTGCATCTGAGACGTAGACTACTTCTTTGTCTGCAAAACTCTCTCCTAGAGAGTCAAGTCTTTCTTGTCCATTGTGTTCGTTAAAAGAGTAAAACTCTGCTTCAGGGTACGGCATATCAAAACGCTCTTCGAGTAATCGTAAAAGTCTTTTGGTCTGACGTGTGTCTTCACATAAAAAGAGTGTTGCTTTTTCAAAAAGCTTCATCGCACGAATGGTAATGTCTTGGGGGTTTCCAATAGGAGTGGGGATAAAAGTAATCATGATTTATCTCTGTAGTCTGTGCAAAGACTGAGTCTCTGCACAAAGGTACAACACAGTTCTATGAACCGAGGTTGTATTTTTTCTTAAATTTATCTACTCTACCAGCAGCATCAAGAATTTTTTCTGAACCTGTAAAGAATGGGTGACATTCGTTACAAATATCTACTGACATTGCAGCTTTGTTTGTTCTTATTTCGAACTTGTTTCCACAAGCACATTCAACAGCACACGCCATGTAATCTGGGTGAATTTCTTTTCTCATAGTGAGACCTTTATAGTTAATTGTATGACAGATAACTAATCTGTTCTAGTCAATGACTCTTCCATATCTACATACAGGTGATTGCAACGCTCTTGGCGAGACAATGAAGAGTGGTATTTTAGCGAAATTTGTTTAAACTACTATAAAACATTAACACCATCTTAACACTAGGTGTCTATACTTGTAGGGTAATCATATTAAAGGAACAACACATGAAAAAACTACTACTCGCAATGACACTTGTTTTAATGTCACTTTCAACTGTACAAGCAGCAGGAGGCCAATATGCACTTAAACATGCCAATCCAATGCCAAACCTTATGCGTATCGCACTAGGTAATGCTGATCTTTTAGGTATAGACGCAAAACAAATGGTCGCTTTAAAAGCTTGGTCTACTACCAATAAACCTCAAATGCAAAAGATGGTTCAAAAAGTCATGAGCGAAGAGAAGATGCTTTTAGAAAATGCTTTAACAACAGACAATGATTCAGCGAAAGAAGCTGAAGTGATGTTAGAAACACGTAAAACAATCATCGCCATGAAAGCAAACTGTAACGCAAACTTAAAAACAATTTTGACGAAAAA